>CAYGUQ010000125.1:0-9450 GCA_964352995.1 uncultured Rhodobacterales bacterium | reverse complement strand
AGGCTCGGCGCGGGAGGTCACGATCGAGCTCCCCGACGGCTCGACCCTGCCCGTGACGTTGGCGATCTCGAAACTGCCCGGCACGAAGGGCATGCGCTACGTCGCCTTCTTGCGCGACATCTCAGCCGAGGTCGTCGCGCGCGACTCTGCGCGAGAACTGTTGGATTTGCGCGAACGCGTTCACGCGATCATGGCGCATGAGCTGCGCACGCCGCTCGCCATCGCCGACGGGCATGTCAAGCGGGCGCTCCGGAAGATTAACGACGGCGACACGGAGGCCGCGGCGCGCGCCATGGAGAAGATAGGGGTCGCGACACGCCGTATGCATGCGCTGATGGAGGACGCGCTTCTCGCCGCGCAGTCCAGCGAAAGCTTCCTGCAGCCGGTGTTGAGCGACTATGATCCGCGTCGCCTGGCGGAAGAGGTTGTCGACCTGCGCCGCGAGATCGCCGTTGATCGCGACATTCGGCTGACCGTCGCCGAGAACGTGCCCTCATCGGCGATTGGCGACGCGCAGCTCATGTTCAGCGCCTTCGACAACCTGCTGTCGAACGCGGTGAAGTATTCCGAGGCGGACCAGCCGGTGGGAATCGCCCTCGGCTTTCTGCCGAACCCGTCGGGCGGCCTGCTCACGCTGGAGGTGACGGATCGCGGCGTCGGCATACCCGAGCATGAGTTGGGGCGGATCTTCGAGCGGTTTTTCCGCGCCTCCACGGCGTTGATCGCTCATGGAACCGGCGTCGGCCTCGATTTGGTTCGCGAGGTCTTCAGGCTGCATGGCGGCTGCGTCGACGTCCGCAGCACGCTGGGCGAAGGCTCGGTGTTCACGGCGACGTGGCCGAAAGATGCGCAGCGCGCGGCGGCGCGCGCCAAATCCGACCTCGACGAAGGCAGCTTCACGCGATCAGCCTGAGCTGCAGTCCGGGACATCTTGCGGCGACGGCCGCGCCTTTGCCTGTTGCGCGACAACCATCCGGCGCCGCTTCGAAGAAACGGCGCCGGATGCAGGGCGCAAATCACTTGCCTCTGCTCGTCGAGGCCGTCGACGTCGCCGACGGCGACGCAAATCACGACGCAGCAAAGCGCGCCGCCCGATCAGACCCCGTCACCCATTTTCCGCCATAGCTCGTCGAACGGGGCGCTCACGAGCCAAGCCGTCATTGAAGGATATCTTAAACCTCAGAGTATCTAGTGCAGGGTAAGGGTGAGGTTTCCAAAGGCATGGGCATTGCTGTTGGCGAACTTACAATGCAGCTCGGATGCTGCGACCGAGTATGCGGGGTTCGCGTTCGAGGTTCTGACGCCTTTCCTTGAGGCGGCTGCAGCGGCGCTCGATGCGCCGGCGGCGATTTTCGTCGCGGCGCATTGGACGGACATTCAACCTGTCATGCGCGTTGGGGAGGCGTTCCCCGAGGCGCCCGCAGCGGCGGCTCTGGCCAAGGCGCTTGGCGCGGTGGAGGGGCCGATCGCGCTTCGTGGCTTGGCGGGAAAAACCGCCGGCGGGAAAAGCGCTGCAAAGGCGGCGCGTTTCGCAGCCGCCGTGACGGTCCGCGGCCCGGATGGCCTTACCCTCGGAGCCATCATGGTGCTGGACGAACGGGCGCGCCGCCTGGATTCCTCTAGACGGGCCGCTCTTGCTGCGGTGGCGCGCGCGACCGAGGCTCATGCAGCCGCGCTGCTCGGGGCGTCCGCGACACATTCCCGCGACGCTGCGGCGATCGGAGCGAAAGCCGAAGGCCTCGCGGAGGCTCCCGAGCGGTCCGCGGCCCAGGACGAGCTTGTGCGGCGAACGCTGGCCGACCGCGCGCATCTGTTCGGCGCCTTGAACTCTCTGGACATCGCCTTGCAGGTCTATGATGCCGAAGACAGGCTGCTTTTCGCCAATGACGCGATGAAGCGGCGCTGGCCGCTGACCGGACCAGCTCTCCGCCACGGCGCCTCGATGGAGGCGGTGTACCGGGCGGCGATCGCAAGCGGGGATATCGAAAACCCGTTGGGCGCCGAAAAGGTTGACCTCTTCATTCAGGAGCGGCTGCAACGCATTCCGGACGCGACGCGCGAGTTCGTCGTGGCCAAGCAGTCGGGCGACCGTGTGCAATTGTGCGAGGTCATCGCCGACTCCGGCGCGCGCATCATCGCCGCGTCGGATGTGACGCGCCTCTATAATGAGAGCGACATGCGGCGGAAGGCGGTTGAAGCCCTCGAGCGGAAGCATTTCGAGCTGGAGATGCGTCTGCGGGAGCGCAGCCACTACCGCGAGGCGCTGGAGACCATGGGCGAAGGCGTTCTGGCGTATGACGCGGAAGATCGCCTGCTCTACGCCAATCGGGCGCATCGCCAATGGTTCGCCGGGGTGAGCCACCGCTTTGTCGAGGGCATGCCCATTCGCGAGCTTGTCCAGCTTCTCACCGAGGACGCGACTTTTCCCGCGATGACCGAGCCTGACAGGCTCGCCTGGGTGGAGGCGCGGGCGCGGCGCTCGCCGGAAGCGCCCTATCGCGCCGAGCGGGTCGTGCGCGGCCCCGGTGGGGACCAAACGCTGCTGGTGCGGGACGTCTACACGCCGTCGGGCGGGCGGGTCACGACGCTTGTCGACGTGACTGAGCATCGGCGCGCCGCCGAGGAGCAGCGCGCGCTCGCGGAACGGCTGAGCACTGCGCTCGCCGCGCTCGAGAGCCACAAGGCGACGCTGGAGAAGAAGGTGCGCGAGCGCACGCTTGAGCTTGAAGAGGCGCTCGAAAGACAGAAAGAGGTCAACGCGCTCCAGTGCCGGTTCGTGGCGATGGTCAGCCATGAGTTCCGAAATCCCCTCGCCGTGATCGACTTTGCGTGTCGCGGCATTGAGCGGGCGGCAGCCAGGGCCGCCTTCGACAAGGCGCGGGACAAGGCGGAGCACATCCGCGTGGCCGTGCGGCGCCTGATCGAGTTGATCGAGAGCGTTCTAGAGACCGAGCGCCTGCGCGAGGGCCGACTAGACTTCAACCCCGGCTCCATGGCGCTGACCCCGCTGGTGCGCGAGATCGTCGAGATTCAGAGCGAACTCGCTCCGCACGTCTCGCTGCGCGTCGCGGCGCCGGGAGAGTGCGGGCTGATCGGCGACGCCCGGCTTGTGCGTCACATCGCTTCGAACCTGATTTCGAACGCCATCAAGTTTTCCGGCGCAAGCACGCTGGTGGAGATTACGCTGAGTGAGGACGCGGACTGGGTTTCGATGGCGGTGCGCGACTATGGTGTCGGCGTGCCGGCAAACGAATTGGACAACCTTTCCCGCAGTTTCTATCGCGCCAGCACGGCGGAGGGCGTCATCGGAGTCGGGATCGGGCTGAACCTTAGCCGGACGCTCGCGCAACTTCACGGCGGGAAGGTCATGTTCGAGAGCGAACTGGGTGTTGGATCGCTTGCCACCTTGCGTTTGCCGCGGGCTTGTCGCGACCTGAGCAGGCTGGCGCTCGAAGGCGTGATGTAGCAAGTCGGCCCTGACGGGAGACTTGGCCGCCATTGCCCGGACAGCGTGGTCGGGTGTCGGCGTTCGCGGGCGAGCAGCGCGCCGGGTGCGAACCTGAGGGGCAGACGACGGGACGCGGCGCCTTCGCGCCGCTGGCGTTCCATGGCTCTGGTGCATGGCTGAAGGCTGCGCGCGATGCCTGTCTGTTCGCACTCAGCCAGCCCTGACATGGATCGCGGACTTTTGCATTGCGCGCAACTCTGTTGCGGAAATAAGGGCTTGGCCGGATTTCCCCTTTCTCCGGACGGAGTTGTCCGATGGCTTCGGCGACGTATACGCCGAGGGCGGTGAAGCGGTTCAGGGCGGCGATCCTGACTTGGAGCTCCGCTACCTGCCGGACGAAGTCGCGCGCCATGAGGCGCAGACCGAGCAGCATGCCCCAGTGCATCTTGGTCTCGGCGTCGCTGCGGCGGCGATGGCCGCTCCATCGTCGCCAGTTCGCACGGCCGAGGCGGCGCGACGTCCTGAGGGCCTCGTTGCGCGCCGCGGCTCCCCGGGGTGTTCTCCTTCCACGGCCTCCCGGCGAACGACGCGGCCCTGATCCGATGGGCGCCATGATCGTTGCGGGGTTCTGGCGCCTCGCTTCGTCATCGTCGCACGGCGGACGACATGCGCCGAGGGCGATCCTGCCGCGGCGAATTCGTGACGACGCCGGCGTGGCGAAAGGTGCGACGGGCTTCAGCGGTTTCGAGCGGCATGGGATCGACGCGCCGCTCGACCGCTCGCGCCTCTGAACGCGATCACTGAAATCAAAGGGAAAACAGGAACGGCGGGTCGCGCCGTTCAGGGCGCCATGACAATTAGAGGCGTCGCCGCCTTCCGTTGCGGCGCCCGGCTAAGGCGTCGCCGCGTTGTCATGAAACCGTCAGACGCATTTCACAGGCCGGCCCTAGCATGCGCGGATCGATTTCCCAAAGGGAGCTCCCATGATCCGCACCATGATCGCCGCCGGCGCGCTCGCGCTGACCGGCGCCGCCGCACACGCTCAGACCGAAATCACCTGGTGGCACGCCATGGGCGGCGCGCTGGGCGAGGCGGTCAACGCCGTCGCCGAGCAGTTCAACGCCTCGCAGTCCGAGTACCGCATCGTGCCGAGCTACAAGGGCAACTACGAGGAGACGCTGACGGCGACCATCGCCGCCTTCCGCGCCGGCGAGCAGCCCAACGTCGTGCAGGTGTTCGACGCCGGCTCCGCGACGATCATCGGCGCGACCGGCGCCACGATCCCGGTCGAGGACCTGATGAACGAGAACGGCATTCCGTTCAACATCGAGGACTACATCGCCGGCGTGCGCTACTTCTACGCCGATGCGGCCGGCAAGATGGTCGGGATGCCGTTCAACTCCTCCTCGCCGATCATGTACTACAACGTGGCGGCGCTGAACGAGGCCGGCGTCACGCCGCCGAAGACCTGGGAAGAATTCCGCGACGTCACCGCGCCCGCGCTGAAGGCCGCCGGCTACGTGCCGCTTGCGCAGAGCCACACGCCGTGGATCTTCACCGAGAACTTCATGTCGCGCCACAACCTGCAGTTCGCGACCAACAACAACGGCTATGACGGCGCCGTGGGCGCCGAGTTGCTGGTGGACAACCCCGCGATCAAGGCGCACTTCACCGCGCTGAAGGACTGGGCCGACAACGGCCTCTACAAGTATTACGGCGCCGGCTGGGCCGACAACCAGACGCCCTTCGAGAACGGCGAGGTCGCGATCTGGCTCGGCTCCTCGGGCTCCTTCGGCGGGCTGAAGAAGTCGGTGGACTTCGAGTTCGACGCGACCTTCCTGCCCTACTGGGAAGCCGTCACGCCCACCGGCTACAACACCTTCATCGGCGGCGCCGCGCTCTTCGCCATGGCCGGCCACCCGGCCGAGGAGAACAAGGCGGCGGCCGAGTTCTTCCGCTTCCTGAGCTCGCCCGAGGTGCAGTTCTTCTGGCACCGCGAGACCGGCTACGTGCCGATCACCGAGGCCGCCTACGAACTCGGCAAGTCCGAGGGCTACTACGAGAGCACGCCGCTGGCCGAGGTCGGGATCAAGCAGCTCTCGCTGCCCGGCGGCGAGTGGACCAAGGGCTACCAGATGGGCTTCTACGTCCAGATCCGCGACGTGATGAACCGCGAGTACGGCCGCATCTTCGCCGGCGAGACCAGCGTCGACGAGGCGTTCAAGACCATCACCGAGGAGGGCGACCAGCTCCTCTCCCGCTTCGCGCAGACCCAGGGCTGATCGCGACCGAGCTGCAGAGGGCCGGGCGTCGCGCCCGGCCCTTTCGCCGTTTACATGCGTCGCGGGCGAGACGTCCCGCAGCGCGCCAACCCCGATGAAGCGAGCCGCATGAAGAAGGTCCAGTTTTCCGGGATCGCCCCGCCATTGCTGCTCATCGCGCCGCAGATGGCGATCGTCGTGATCTTCTTCCTGTGGCCCGCCGCCGAAGCCGTGCGTACCTCGTTCTTTATTCAGGACCCGTTCTTCGGCAATGAGGTGTTCGTCGGCTTCGACAACTACGTCAACGCCGTGACGCGCTCGGATTACCTGCGCTCCGCCGCGTTCACCGGCGTCTTCGTCACCGCCATCTGCGTCATCTCGCTGGGTTTCGGCCTGCTGTTCGCCGTATGCGCCGACGAGGTGCTGCGCGGCGATGCGCCCTACAAGACGCTGCTGATGTGGGTCTACGCCATCGCGCCCCCGGTCGCGGGGCTGATCGGCGTGATGCTGTTCGACCAGCACATCGGGCCGCTGGTGGATTTCTTCGCCTTCTTCGGCTGGGAGCTGCAGACCGGCGTCGACTACTGGGACACCGCCTTCGCGATGACCGTCGTCGCAGCGTGGAAGCAGATCCCCTACAACTTCATCTTCTTCCTCTCCGGGCTGCAGGGCATCCCGCGGTCGCTGCGCGAGGCCGCCGCGATCGACTGCCGCTCGCCCGCGCGCCGGTTCTGGACCGTGGTGTTTCCGCTGCTGGCGCCGACCGCGTTCTTCCTGCTGGTGATCAACATCACCTACGCCTTCTTCGAGACCTTCGGCGTCATCGACGTCATGCTGAAGGGCGAGCCCGGCAACAACCCGGTGTCGCTGGTCTACAAGGTCTATCTCGACGGTTTCCGCGGGCAGGACCTCGGCGGCTCCTCGGCGCAGTCGGTGATCCTGATGGTGGGCGTCATGCTGCTGACCGTCGTGCAGTTCCGGCTGATCGAAAGGCGGGTGCACTATGCCTGACGCAGGCTTCGACATCGCCGACGCGCCGCCGCCCGCGACCAGCCCGGCTGCGAAGACGATCGCCCGACGCGCGCCGGCGTTCCGGCTGCGGTGGTCGTCGGTGTTCAACCACGGCGTGCTGATCTTCGGCGTGTTCCTGATGATGGCGCCGGTCGTCATCGCCTTCACGTCCTCGACCTTCGACCCCATCGCGATCCACCGCGACGGGCTGAAACTCGGCTGGGGCGGCGAGTTTCTCACCACCTACGAGACGGTGCTGTTCGAGAAGTCCGGTTTCACCAAGGAGGTGAACGGCTTGCTGATGCTGTTCAACTCGATGGTGATGGGCCTCGGCTTCGCCATCGGCAAGGTGGTCGTCTCGCTGCTGGCGGCCTACGCCATCGTCTACTTCCGCTTCCGTGGCGCTACGGCGTGCTTCTGGATCATCTTCTCCACGCTGCTCTTGCCGCTGGAGGTGCGGATCCTGCCCTCCTATGAAGTCGTGCAGAGCCTCGGGCTGCTGAACACCTACACCGGGCTGATCGTGCCGCTGATCGCCTCGGCGACCGGCACCTTCTTCTTCCGCCAGTTCTTCAAGTCGGTGCCGGAGGAGCTGCTGGAGGCCGCGCGCATCGACGGCGCGAACTGGTGGCGCTTCCTCGTCGACATCCTGATCCCGCTGAGCCGCACGATGATCGCGGCGATCTTCATCATCATGTTCGTGGTGGGGTGGAACCAGTATCTGTGGCCGACGCTGATGACGACGGAGGAGGGCTACTTCACCATCGTCCGCGGCATCAAGCAGATCATGCAGGTGTGGATCGGCGCGAACATCCCCGACTACAACGAGGCGCTGGCCCTCGCGGTGCTGGCGATGCTGCCGCCGGTGCTGATCGTCGTGATCTTCCAGCGCATGTTCATCAAGGGCCTCGTGGAGACCGAGAAATGACCCCCGCCGACGGTTCCCGGGGCGGCTCCCCGACGCTCGAGATCACGGGCGCCGTGAAGCGCTACGCCAACGGCCACCTCGCGGTGAAAGGCGTCGACCTGCACGCCGACGAGGGCGAGTTCGTGGTCTTCGTCGGCCCCTCGGGCTGCGGCAAGTCCACCCTGCTGCGGATGATCGCCGGACTGGAGAGCGTCACAGAGGGCGAGGTGCGGCTGAAGGGCCGCGTCGTCAACGACGTCGAGCCCGCCGACCGCGACATCGCCATGGTGTTCCAGAACTACGCGCTCTACCCGCACATGAGCGTCTACGACAATCTCGCCTACGGCCTGCGCAACCGGAAGATCCCGAAGCCCGAGATCGACCGCCGCGTGCGCGAGGCCGCCGAGATGCTGCAGATCGGCGAATACCTCGCCCGCAAGCCCGGCGCGCTCTCCGGCGGCCAGCGCCAGCGCGTCGCGATGGGCCGCTGCATCGTGCGCGACCCCGCGATCTTCCTGTTCGACGAGCCGCTGTCGAACCTCGACGCCAAGCTGCGCACCCAGATGCGGCTGGAGATCAGGCGGCTTCAGCGCCGGCTCGGCGTCGCCGCGGTCTACGTCACCCATGACCAGGTGGAGGCGATGACGCTGGCCGACCGGATCGTCGTGCTGAACGGCGGGCGGGTGGAGCAGATCGGCGCGCCGGTCGAGGTCTACAACGCGCCGGCCTCCACCTTCGTCGCGAGCTTCATCGGCGCCCCGGCGATGAACCTGTTCCCCGCCGAGGCCGAGGGCGGCGCGATCCGCGTCGACGGCGGCTCGGCGCCGGCGCCGCGCCTCGCGAGCGGACCGGTCACGGCGGGTCTGCGCCCCGAAAAGGCCCGGCTGGCGCCCGCCGGCGCGGGCCTGCCCTTCACCGTCGAGACTGTGGAGGAACTTGGCGCGACGCGGCTCGTCCATGGCCATCTCGGCGCTGCGCCCTTCGTCGTCTCGCTCGATGCGGGCGTGTCGCCGCCGGGCGAGACCTGCGCGGTCACCGCCGACGCCGCCGATCTGCATCTCTTCGACCGCCAGAGCGGCGCGCGGCTGTGAGCTACGCAGCGACAGTCGCCGCCGCCGACGCGCCGCCGCGCTTTCTGGGCGAGCGCTTCGACGCCGAGGCCCGCCCGCTGCGCGCTTCCGGCTGCACCATCGTCGCCCATGTCGACGCCGCCGCCGCCCGGGCGCTGACGGCGGCCCGCGATGCGCTCCGGAGCGCGCCGGCAGGCCGATGTTTCGCATGGCTGCCTCCCGCCTCCTGGCACATGACGCTCTGTGACGGGCTGCTGCACGCGCGCCGCGAGCCCGACTACTGGCCGGCCGCGCTGGCGACCGACGCGACGGAGGCCGAGGCCGACGCCTTCATGCGCGACCGCCTCGCCGCCTGTCCGCCTCCCGCCGGCGGCCCGTTCCGGATGGTCACGAGAGCGCTGGAGACCGGCGCGACCGGCGGCGTATGGGTCGCGATGGCCGCCGAGTCGCCGGACGAGGATCGCCGTCTGCGCGGCTGGCGCGACGCGCTCGCCGAGGCCTGCGGCCTGCGTCACCGTCCCGGCCACGACGCCTATCCCTTCCACATCACCATGGCCTACGCCATCGGCTGGGCGGCGCCCGACGATGCGGCGGATTTCGACGCCGCGCTCGCGCGCGCCGACGCCGCCCTGCGCGCCGCGCTGCCGCGCATCGAGGCCTGGCCGCCGGATTTCTGCCGCTTCGAAGACATGACCCATTTCGAGCCGGTCCTGCGCTTGGGCCTACAGAGCGCAAACGAAAACATCGCTAGTT
>CAYGUQ010000124.1:0-9491 GCA_964352995.1 uncultured Rhodobacterales bacterium | reverse complement strand
GACCGGGAAGCGCTGCAGGACCGTGGCGAGCATCGCCTGCAGGGTCTTGGTCTCGGCGACGTTGCCGGGGTGAACCGTGTGCAGTTGGCATGGGTCCGCCACCGGTTCGAGGACACATGCCAACGGCAGGCCCTCGGCGGTCTGCACGACGCCGAGCACGAACTGCCGCGCGACCCCGCCCAGCTCCTTGTTCATGCCGTAGGCCCGGATGTCGTCCTCGACCGCCCCCTCGCCGTGGATGCGCACGGTGGTCAGGTCGTAGACACTTCTCCCGCCAACTGTTCATTTATACCAGCACGCTTAACCGATGACCGTCTTGATCCAAGGGTAGAGGCAGAGGGACTTGATGCGGTCTGCGTCGTCGGCGAGGGCGTTCCAGGCGATGCAGCAGGCGTCGACGATGGCGTCGTAGCCCTCGAGCAGGCGCAGCGAGAGGAAGCGCTCGCGCAGATAGAGCCAGACCCTCTCCATCGGATTGAGCTGCGGCGAATAGGGCGGCAGCGGCGCGAGGGTCACGTTGGGCGGGATGCGCAGGGCCTTCGCGCCATGCCAGCCTGCGCCGTCCAGCACCATGACGGCGTGCTCGTCTTCCGCGAGGGTCTCGGCGAAGCGGTCGAGGACTGAGCCGGATCAGGAAACGACCCGGTGGATCGTTTTCCCGGCGAAGGTGCATCGTGTCGGTGTTGACGGTGGGCATGACCAGCGCGAAGGCGGCCTCGCCGCCGGGCCGCGCGGCGCCGAAGAGACAGGCCCACTGGTGGCGCTGGTCCTGCACGCCGGGCGGGCTCTTGCCGCGCGTCCACCAGCGATGACAGAGCCGTCCCTGTCTCGCCGACGCGCATCTCGTCTTGAAACCAGAGGGTCATCCGCTTGCCGGGGTGGGCGGCGGCGGCGGCCGCCAGCGCCGCTTGGAGCCCCCTTTTGTCACAAGCGTCGCTGCGGCTGCTCATCGGTCTTCGGATGGGTGGGTCGCGTCTTCTGGCGCGAGAACCCCTCGCGCCGCAGGGTGAGGGGCCAGCCCGCCACCGGTCCGAGGGCGGCCCCGAACCGACAGGCTCTGCGCCGACAGGCGTTTGTCGAAGCGCGCCTCGATCCAGCGGCAAAGGTCCGGCAACGTCCAGCTGCTCACGCCGTCGATCTCGGGATCATGGCCGCGAAAGATGCGCGCCGACAGCAGCGCCAGCTCCGCCTCCGTCAGCGCCGGCGGGCGGCCCGGCGTCGGCCGGTCATGGAGGCCGTCGATCCCTTCGACGTTGTAGCGCACGACCGCGTCGCGCAGCGCCTGCCGGTCCATCCCCGCCGCGCGCGCCGCATCAGCCCGGCTCATGCCGTCCAGCGCGTTCGCGATCGCCAGCATCCGCCGCGCCACCCGCTTCTTCTTCTCCCGCGCCGCCCGCCCACGCAGTTCCGACGCCGTCAGGGCGCCCCTGACCTCAAGCGCTCGTCCCATCCCTGCCTCGTGACCCGATCTTCCAGAAGGGAATCACGGATCGCGCGCCGTGCGAAGGGCCGCAGAGTCAAGCGTTTCGCGCGCTGGTGTTAGACGGCAAACCTCTGTGTGAAACGGCATCTGGCGACCATCCTCGCGCCGATCGCGCCGCCGCGACAGCTCCAGTTCCTGAACCGCCCCGAACCAGCGCGGCGCCCTCGCCTCATGGACCGACCCGCAGCTACGCCTATCCGATCGTCTCGACGGCGAAACGGAAGAGCGAGCGGCAATGGCTGGCCATGGCGCGGCGGGCCGCCTTCGGGTCGCGCGCGGTCAGCGCATCGAGGATCGCGAGGTGCTCGCGCGAGTCGGGCCCCAGCCGGTCCGCGAGACGGTCGATCTCGAACAGACGCGTGGTCACGCGCAACGCGCGCAGGATCGCCGCCATGACGTCGTTGCCGCAATGGTCGATCCCGAGCGCATGCACCTGATCGTCGGAAGCCCAGTGCGCTGTGACGCTGTAGGGCGACATCCGCTCCAGCGCGAGCACGCCGCCGCGGGCCGACGTGATCTCGTCCGCGGGCGTGCGGGCGGCGGCGAGCGCCGCCGCTTCGCCCTCCAGCGTCTCGCGCGTCTTCAGGCTCTGCAGATACTCCTTCAGCGCGACCTGCCGCACGATGAAGGAGCGGCGGTCGGCCTTCTGAACCATCCCCTCGCCCTCGAGGTGCTGCAACGCCTCGCGCAGCGGCGTGCGCGACACTCCCAGCTCGTCGGCGAGCTGCTGTTCGACGATCACCGCGCCTCCGCCAAGCCTGCGGTCCATGATCCTGTCGAGGATCGCGTCGCGCGCGCGCGCCGACAGCTTCAGCGACGGGCGGTCGGCCGGCCCGTCTTTCACGTCCAGCCCTGCGCAGGGCGCCGCAGCGCAGCGACTGGCGCGAAAAGCGACGTATGGCGAGTGCGTCGTGGCACGGCGGCGATTTCCATTGCATCCATGAACTGCGCATGCACTGTATGCAGAATGGATGCGAAATGCGAGCCCTCTTCCGTGCGCGACGCCCCCGCCGCTTCCGGCGACGCAGCCGACGCCACGGCTTTTCTCGGTGCGCTGGTCGCAGCGCAGGCGCAAGGCGAAGCCGCGGTGCAGGCCGTCGTCGCCGAACGTCTGGGCCGCGTCTGCACCGTCGAGACGGTGTGCTACGATCCGGCCGAGGTGCCGCTGACGGGCGAGTTCGCCGCGCCCGGCGCGCGGGCCGAGGGGCGGCGCAGCGCGGTGGTCGGGCGGTTGAGCGGTCGAGCCGACAGGCGCAGTCTGATCCTGTTCGCCCATCCCGACGGCGAGGCGGCGACGCCGGCCGAGCGGGCGCGCTGGTCGGCCGACCCGTTCACACTGCGCGAGGTCGACGGCCGACTGCACGGATGGGGCGTCGCGGACGATCTCGCAGGCGTCGCCGCGGGGGTGCTGGCGGTAGAGCGCGCAGCGGCCGGCGGCGACGCGCTGGGCGACGTTATCGTCTGCTCGACGCCCAGCAAGCGGCACGCGCGCGGAGTAGCGGCGCTGCTGCACCGCGGCTGGCTGGCCGACGCCGCGCTCTATCTGCATCCGGCCGAATCGGGTCTGGGCATGGGCGAGGTCAAGGCGCTGGCGCCGGGGCAGCTGGAGTTCCGCGTCACGGTCGGCGGTCGCCGACCCGACACCGAGGAACCCGGCCACGGAGCCTACGCCCATCTCGGCGTCAACGCCATCGTCAAGGCGACGGCGCTGATCGGCGCGCTGCAGGCGCTTGACGCGGCCCGCGCCGCCCGCCCCGCCCATCCGCGCATCGCGGCGGCGGTAGGGCGGTCCACCAACCTCATGGTCTCCGCCATCGTCGGCGGAGACCCCGACAGACGGTCGCGCATGCCGCTCAGCTGCACGTTCTGCGGCGTGGTCGCCTTCCCACCAGGCGAAGCGGTCGAGGCCGTGCGCGACGAGATCGAGGCGTCGCTGGCGGCGGCGGCCGCCGCCGATCCCTGGCTGCGCGACAATCCGCCCGAGGTCGCGTTCCCCGCTGGCGTCACCGGCGGCGAAACGGCCGAGGACGATCCGTTCTGGCGCGCCGTCTCCGCAGCCGTCGTCGCCGAGACCGGCCGAGCGCCCGTGGTCAACGCGCTCCACGCCTCCTCCGACATCCGCGTGCCGATCGTGCAGCAGGGCGTGCCGACGCTGGGGCTGGGGGCCCTGTGCGGCGACCTCACCCATAACGGCCGCGCCGACGAGTGGGTCGATGCGGCCGACTTCCAGCGCATGGTCGCCGTGGTCGCTCGCGTGACGCGCGACTGGTGCGCCCAGCCCAGAGACGCCGCCCGATGACGGCGGTGAAACACCCGACGGCGCAACGCCGCACAGACAGGAGAGGCGCATGATCTCGATCCGCTCGCTTATCGCCGCACTGGCGGCGCTGACCGTCTCGTCCCACGCCGCCGTGGCGCAGGACTGCCCGGAGGGCCTCGACCTCATCGAGCCGGGCAAGCTGACGATGTCGATCAACCTGACCATCCCGCCCCGCCAGTTCATCGACGAGAGCGGCAAGCCGAAGGGGCTGAACGTAGAGTTCGGCGAGGAGATCGCGAGGCGGCTGTGCCTCGAGCCGGCGTTCATGAACGTGGGTTTCGAAGTGCAGATCCCCGGCCTCGCCAACAAGCGCTGGGACATGGTCAACACCGGAATGTACTACACGCCCGAGCGCTCCAAGATCATGCAGATGGCCCCCTATGTCGTGAACGCGCTGGCGATCATCGTGCAGAAGGGCAATCCGCTGGGCGTGACCGGATATGAAGAACTCGCCGGCCAGCCCGTGGGTTCGGAGATCGGGGGCTTCGCCGACAAGCTGCTGCGCGAACAGAACGACGCGATGGTGGCGCGCGGGCTGGAGACGATGGACATCCGCGCCTTCAACAGTTTCGCGGAAGCCTTCGCTGCGCTCGGCGCGGGCCAGGTGAAGGCGGTGTTCGGGCCGGACGCCACAGCCGTATACTTCGCCCAGCGCGGCGCCTTCGACATCGGCGCGAACGGGCTGAACCCCGGGCTGCCCTCGGCCTTCGGTTTCGACAAGGGCAATGTCGCGCTGGCCGAGGCGGTGCGCAACGCGCTGGCCGCGATGAAGGCCGACGGAACCTATGACCGGATGATGGACGCATACGGCGCCGCCAAGATCGAGGTATGGGACCAATACGACGGCGACTTCCGCGTCTTCCACGACGCGTCCTGAGGTCGACCCGGCGCGCGGCCCTCGCCGCGCGCAGCCTGCCGGAGCCTGCCCGCAATGAACTGGTCCTGGGACTACTTCGCCCGCTATCTGTTCAACGACCTGATGATTGCCGGCGCGTGGACGACGCTCTGGCTGACCGTCGTGTCGATGGCCATCGGATGCGCCCTTGGCGCCGTCGCCGCGCTCGGCAAGATGTACGGTCCGCGACCGGTAAGGTTGCTCGCCGAGTTCTACATCTGGGTGTTCCGCGGCACGCCGCTGCTCATCCAGCTGGTCATCATCTACACCGGCCTGCCGCAGATCGGCATCCGCTTCAGCGTGATCGAGAGCGCCATCATCGGGCTGGCGCTGAACGAGGGCGCCTATCTCGCCGAGATCGTCCGCGCCGGCATCATGTCGGTGAACAAGGGCCAGGACGACGCCGCCCGCGCGCTGGGCATGACCTGGGGCGAGCGCATGCGCATCGTCATCATGCCGCAGGCCGCGCGCGTCATCATTCCTCCGTTGGGCAACCAGTTCAACGGCATGCTCAAGACCTCGTCGCTGGCCTCGGTCATCTCGATGGACGAGCTTCTGCGCAACGCTCAGATGCTGGCCCAGATCGAGTTCCGCATCCTCGAGGTCTATGTCTGCGCGGCGCTTTGGTATCTGGCCATGGTGACGGTATGGAACGCCGTCCAGAAGCGGATCGAGGCGCGCTATGAGCGGCCCTTCGGCGCGCAGCCGGCCCCGGCGGCGCGGGCGTTGCGCGAAGCCGCGGCGGGCAAGGCGTGAAGGGGACGGCGATGAAAGGGGCGACGGAAGACGCGGCGCGGGCGCCGAAACCGCTGGGCGCCCCCATCGTGGTCGTCGAAGACGTGCGCAAACGCTTCCATGGCGTCGAGGTGCTCAAGGGCGTCTCGCTGACCGTGGCCAAGGGCGAGGTGGTGGTGATCTGCGGCCGCTCCGGCAGCGGCAAGAGCACGCTGCTGCGCTGCATCGACCACCTCGAGACCATCGACGGGGGGCGCATCACGGCCTGCGGCCATATGGTCGGCTACCGCGACGGGCCGAAAGGCCCGGTCCCGCTGGGCGACCGCGAGACCGCGCGCCAGCGTCGCGACCTCGGCATGGTGTTCCAGAGCTTCAACCTGTTTCCCCACATGACCGCCCTGGAGAACGTCGCCTGCGCGCCGGTGCGGGTGCTCGGCCGCCCGCGCGCCGAGGTCGAGCGCGAGGCGCGCGCCCTTCTGGCCCGCGTCGGCCTGCCGGAGAAGGCCGAGGCCTATCCCGCCCAGCTCTCCGGCGGTCAGCAGCAGCGCGTGGCCATCGCCCGCGCGCTGGCGATGAAGCCGCAGGTCATGCTGTTCGACGAGCCGACCTCGGCGCTCGACCCCGAAATGATCTCCGAGGTTCTGGACGTCATGGTCGATCTGTCGCGCCAAGGCATGACGATGATCGTGGTGACGCACGAGATGGGCTTCGCCCGCGCCGCCGCCGACCGCGTTCTGCTGATGCATGAGGGCGCCATCGTCGAGGAGACGGACCCGGAGAGCTTCTTCAACGCGCCGCGCAGCGAGCAAGCGCGGCTGTTCCTGTCCAAGATACTGCAGCACTGAGCATGATGGTTCGAACGGTTCTCGGGGACCGCCCGGCGTCGGAGTTCGCCGCAGTGCTGGCGCATGAGCATGTCCTGTTCGACATCACCCCCCCTGCTCGCCGGGGGAAGCCCGCCGCCGCCGTCACTCTGGAGACGCGCTGGCAGGACGACTACCGCTCCAACGAGAACCCCGCCAACGCCGCGCAGACAGACCGGGTCGCAGCGACGGCCGAATTGCGCCTGCTGCGCGCCGACGGCGGCGATCTGATCGTGGACCAGTCGGTCGGCGGCCTCGCGCGCGACGCCGCTGGTCTTGCGGCGGCGTCGGCGGCCTCCGGCGTCGCCGTTGTCGCTTGCTCGGGCGTCTATACGGCGGACTATCTCGATGAGGCGACGCTGGCGGCGGATGTCGACGCGCTGACCGACCGCTTCACCCGCGAGGTGGCCGAGGGGCTGGACGGCGGGCCCCACCGCGCCGGCCTGATCGGCGAGATAGGCTGCTCATGGCCGCTCGATCCGGTCGAGCGCCGCGCGCTGGTCGCCGCCGCGCGCGCGCAGCGCGCCACCGGCGCCGGGATCAGCGTGCACCCCGGCCGCGACCCCGCCGCGCCGTTCCAGATCGCCGACGTACTGGGCGAGGCCGGGGCCGACCTGCGCCGCGTCGCCATCTGCCACATGGACCGCACCTATCCGGCCGGGGGGCGCGAGGCCGAACTGGCGCGGTTGGGCGTGATGGTCGAATGGGATTTCTTCGGCGTCGAGAGCTCGCACTACTGGATGGACCCCGACGTCGAACTGCCGACCGACCGAGAGCGCATACGCCGGATCCGACGGCTGTTCGACGCTGGCCTCGGCGACCGCATCCTTGTGAGCCAGGACATCTGCACCCGCACGCGCCTGTGCGGCTGGGGTGGGCACGGCTATGGTCACGTGCTCCGCAACGTCGTCCCGCTGATGGCCCGCATGGGGCTGGCGGCGACCCAGATCCGCGCGCTGACGCGCGACAACCCGCTGGCCCTGCTGGCGATGCCCGTGGGAGGGACTGCATGAGCTTTCGCGGCGTCTTTTCGGTCACCATCACCCCGTTCGACGAGTCCGGCGCGCTGGATCTGAAGGCGTTGGCGGACTTCTGCGACTGGCAGGTTCGCCAGGGAATCCACGGCCTGATCCCGCTGGGTTCGACCGGCGAGTTCCTGTCGATGACCGACACGGAGCGCAGCGCTGTCGTCGAGACCGTCCTGCGGGCCGTCGCCGGCCGCGTTCCCGTGCTGATCGGCGCCGGCGCCGAGCGCACCGAGGACGCTATCCGCTACGCGCAGGAGGCCGAACGGCTGGGAGCGGCGGGAGTGATGATCATTCCGCCCTACTACTGCACGCCGACGCCGGACGAACTGTTCGCGCACTACCGCCGCATCGCCGAGGCCATCGGCATTCCGATCATGCTCTACAACAACCCCGCCACCGCAAATGTGGACCTGACGCCGCCGCTGGTGGCGCGGCTCAGCGAGATCGACGGCGTGGCCTACATCAAGGAGAGCACGCTGGAGGTGACGCGCATCCGCGACATCCTCGATCTGTGCGGCGACCGCATGACGGTGTTCGGCGGCATCCTCGGCTTCGAAAGCTTCGTCGAGGGCGCCGCAGGCTGGGTCGCGGTCGCCTCGAACCTCGCGCCGGCCCATTGCGCGCGGCTCTTCCACCTGACTGCGGACGCGCAGGACTACGCCGCCGCCCGCACGCTCTACGCCGAACTCCTGCCGCTGATCCGCTTGGTGGGCGGGCACCGCTATGTCGCCGCCACCAAGGCGGGGCTGGCGTTGATGGGCCGGCCCGTGGGCGGGCCGCGCAGCCCGCGCCTGCCGTCCTCGGCCGCCGACGTGGCCGAGGCGCGCGCGGCGCTGGCCCGGCTGGGGTTGCTGCCGGCCGCCGCGGCATGAGCCGGCGCCTGACGGGCGCAGCGCCCGTCGGCCGCGCCATCGCCTTCCGTTTCGAGGGACGGCCCGTCGAGGCGCTTGAGGGCGACACGCTGGCCGCGGCGCTGCACGCGGCGGGCGAGGCGCACCTGATGGACGGGCGCGACGGCGCCCCGCGCGGCGTGTTCTGCGGCATCGGCCTGTGCTGGCAGTGCCTCGTCGACGTGGACGGGCGCCTCGGCGAGCGCGCCTGCATGACCCCCGCCGCCGACGGCATGGCCGTGCGCCGCCACCGCGACGGCGCCCCGGCCGAGGCGAAGCGGCTGGCGCCGGCGCCGCAGGGCGACGCGCCAGCCGAAACCTGCGGCGTCGCGGTGGTCGGCGGCGGCCCGGCCGGCGTCGCCGCCGCGCTCGCCGCGGCCGAGGCCGGCGCCGCGGTCGTGCTGATCGACGAGCGGACCGAGCCGGGCGGGCAGTACTTCAAGGCGCTGGCCGCCTCGCATCGCGCCTGTGGCGACGCGCAGTCGCGGGCCGGCGACGACCTGCGCGCTCGGCTGGCCGCCAGCGCCGTCATGGTGCGCTCCGGCAGCGCCGTCTGGGCGGTCGAGCGCGCCGCCGCGGGTTTTCGGCTGGGACTGCTGGGTCCGGCGGGCTCTTCGACAATGACGGCGGGCGCCCTGGTGCTGGCGCAGGGCGCCTATGAGCGCGCGCCGCTGATCTCCGGCGCGACGCTGCCCGGCGTGATGACCGTGGGCGCCGGCCAGACGCTGGCGCGGCGCCACC
Source organism: uncultured Rhodobacterales bacterium (assembly GCA_964352995.1). Taxonomy (GTDB): domain Bacteria; phylum Pseudomonadota; class Alphaproteobacteria; order Rhodobacterales; family Rhodobacteraceae; genus Rubrimonas. Next base: position 536 of record CAYGUQ010000124.1, on the reverse strand, counting down.
GCGCCGCCCCGGGCGCCCGCGTGCTGATCGCCTGCGAGGGGCCGCTGGGCATGGAGCTCGCCGCCGAGCTGACGGCGGGCGGGCGGCCCCCGGTCGCGCTTCTGGAGCGCGCGACGCCGCTGCGCCGACCTCTCGCGCTGGCGGCGGCGGCGGCGCGGGCGCCGGCGCTGGCGGCTCAGGCCCTTGCGCGTCGCGCCCTGCTGGCGCGCGCCGGCGTCGCAGTGCTTGAGGGTTGGGAAGTCGTGGCGTTCGAGGGGGATAGGCGCCTAGAGGCCGCTGTCGCGCAGCCTGTCGGCGGCGGTGCGGCGCGGCGCTTCGCCGTGGATGCCGCGTGCCTGAACGAGGGCTTCCCCGCGCAGACCGAACTTGCGTCGCTGCTGGGCGTCCCGATGGCGGACGGCCCGCACGGGCCCGTTCCGCTGCGCGGGCTGCACGGCGCCGCGGGCCCAGGCCTCTGGATCGCCGGCGACGGCGCCGGACTCGGCGGGGCCCACGCCGCGCTTGCCGCGGGCGCGCTTGCCGGCGCCGTCGCCGGC
>CAYGUQ010000123.1:0-9498 GCA_964352995.1 uncultured Rhodobacterales bacterium | reverse complement strand
GTCGCGGCTGTTCTCTCAGCTCGACGCGGCCGGATTCGCGGCGCCGCCGGGCTATGCGCTGTCGGTGGGTGGAGAGGCGGCCGACCGTGACGAGGCGGTGACACAGCTTCTCGCCTCGGTGGCGCTGCTGATGGTGCTGATGGTCGCGACGGTGGCGGTGACCTTCAATTCGTTCCGCGCCACGGCGATCGTGTTTCTCGCGGGCGCGCAGACGCTGGGCATGGGGTTCCTTGCGCTGAAGCTGACCGGCTACCCGTTCGGCTTCGTGATCATCGTGGGCGTGATGGGTCTGGTGGGGGTGGCGATCAACGCCACAATCATGATCCTGAGCGCCCTGGCGGAAGACCCGGACGCGCGCCACGGAGACCGCGAGGCGATGGTGGCGACGCTGACCGGCCCGCTCAGCCGCCACATCTGGTCGACGACCATCACCACCGCGGGCGGCTTCATCCCGCTGGCGCTCGCGCAAGGCGCGTTCTGGCCGCCCTTCGCGCTGACGTTCATCGGCGGCCTTCTGCTGGCCACGATCATCGCCTTCGTGACCACGCCCGCGCTGTGGGCGCTGGTCGCGCCGCGGCGACCCGAAGCGGCGCTTCAGCCCGAACTGCCCCTGCCTCGCCACGACTTGCGCCTCGCGGCGGAGTAGCGCAAGGCGGACGCTCCCGCGCCAAAGGCAGGACGTGCGTGCATGACCGGAAACACGACCGCACAGCCGCGACGGCCGGGCCGCCCACGGGACGCGGCCAAGCACGACGCGATCCTCGATGCGGCGCGCGCGCTGTTCTTCGCGCGTGGGGTCGAGGCCGTGCCGATCGAGGCGGTTGCTGCCGAAGCTGGCGTCTCGAAGGTCACGGTTTATGGCCATTTCGGCGACAAGCTGACGCTGTTCGAGGCGGTGGTCGAGCGCGAGGTCGCGACGATGCACGCCGCGCTCACGACGCCGGACACGGAAGACCGCGCCATCGAGGAGCGCCTCGTCGCCTTCGGCACGCGCCTGATGCGCTTTCTCACCACACCCGAGGTCGAAAACTTCGACCGGCTGCTTGGTCAGGAGGCGCAGCGCCGCCCCGACCTCGCCCGCCGCTTCTTCGACGCGGGGCCCGGGCGCTGCCGCGCGTTCCTCGCCAGGCTGATCGCCGAGGCCGCGGCGCGCGGTGAGCTCGCCCCCGACGATCCGACAGCGGCGGCCGAGGACCTGCTCGCCCTCTGGCAGGGCATGCTGCCGATAATGTGCCGCCTGCACCTGCAGGCATCGCCCGACCAGCCGGACATAGCGGCGCGCGTGCGCCGTGGGGTGCGTCTGTTCATGCGCGCCCACGCGCCTTAGGAAGCGCACATGCTTCCTCCCGAAATCGGTCAGTCGCGGGAGCGGGGCTAGAGCCCAGTGGACGGCCATCCATGCGAGCGGCGGAGTTCCCCACGATACCGCTCGGTGGCGGGATCGTCAGACTGCGACGCGGATCCTGTCAGAGCCCAAGGGTCCGGGTTGTGAAATCTCGTCTTCGGCCATTCGTCCGCGCGCGCTCAGCGAGGCGTTGGTCTCCAGCAGAATTCGCCCGGCGTGAGATCCGTCCTGATCGCGGCGGGGTCCAGCCCGACGGCAGCGATCGCCGCGGGCGAGATCAGCCCGACCGCGGGCGCGGCGTCCTGCGCGCTCGCAGAGAAGGCGCCGTACGAGGTTGCGACCCCGCGCCTACCCGTTGGTCGGTCCCGTAAGCGCGCGCGTGATGCGCACGCCGGCCCAGGCGGAGACGCCCGTCAGGACGACGCCCCACGCGATGTCGATGATCGCCATCGACCAACGCCAGTCGCGCAGAGTGGCGAGGTTCGTCAGCTCGTAAGTGCCGTAGGCCATCGCGCCAAGCGCCCCGCCGCCTATCAGGGCGTCCCGCGGCCTGTCAGCGCGCATTGCGGCGGCCGAGACGAACCACACCACCCCGGCGACATAGCCGACGTAGAACAGCGCCGCGGGCGCCAGCCTGAACCCGTCGAGAAGCTGCGCGCCGAGATGCTCCCGAAACAGCGGCTTCAAAACGACGGTCAGCATGGTCGCGTCGAGCGCGAGAAACACGACCGCTGTGCTGATGTAGAGAACGGCCATCGGCATGCGGGGTCCTTGATCTGACAGATGAGAGAGGCGCCGAACATGGCGCCTCGTCGCCGCTCGGAACTCATGCTTCCGATCGGGCCTGCAGCTTGTCCTGCGTGTTGCTCTCGAAATCGCTCGCGGCGTGGCGTTCGTGCAGCTGGAGCGCCGGGTCGCCGAAGACGCGATTGACCATCCTGCCGCGTTGCACCGCCGGCCGGGCGTCGATGGCCTTGGCCCAGCGCTGGACGTGCGTGTAGCTTTCCACGTCGAGGAACCTCGCGGCGTCATAAAGGCGACCGAGCGCAAGCTGCCCGTACCACGGCCAGACGGCGATATCGGCGATGGTGTAGGCCTCGCCCGCGACGTGCTCGGTCTCGGAAAGCCTGCGGTCGAGCACGTCGAGCTGGCGCTTTGTCTCCATCGCGAAGCGATCGATGGGATAGCGCATCTTGAAGGGCGCATAGGCGTAGAAGTGGCCGAAGCCTCCGCCGAGATAGGGGGCGCTGCCCATCTGCCAGAACAGCCAGGACAGGCATTCGGCGCGAGCGCCGGCTTCAGTCGGCAGGAACGCGCCGAACTTCTCCGCCAGATGCATCAGGATGGCCCCGGATTCGAACACCCGGATCTCTCGCGGCCCGCTGCGATCGACGAGCGCCGGGATCTTGGAATTGGGATTGATCGCGACGAAACCGCTGCCGAACTGGTCGCCGTCGCTGATCCTGATGAGCCATGCGTCGTACTCGGCCCCCGCATGCCCCAGCGCCAACAGCTCCTCCAGCATCACCGTGACCTTCACGCCGTTCGGGGTGGCCAGCGAGTAGAGCTGCAACGGATGCTCGCCGGTCGGCAGCGCCTTCTCATGCGTGGGCCCGGCGGTCGGACGATTGGTCTTCGAGAACCGGCCGCCATTCTCGGCGTCCCAGGTCCAGACTTCGGGTGGCGAATAGGGCGTGCTGTCGGTCATGAGGCTGCCTGTCGATCTGATGGCGGAAGTGATGATGATCGGGTGCGCCTTGCGGGGCGGCGTGCGTCACGCCTCGGCGCTCGGTAGAGACTTGCGCTGCAAAGAGGTCCGTTCAAGCCCGTAGCCGATCCTCCTGATCAAGCGGTCTCAAGGCCGGACCATTCGACGCTCGCAATCACGGCGCTTCGCTCCCGGTTCCGGCCGGTCGCGCGGGAAGCGCCTTGGTCAAAGAGCGGACGCAGAGGGACGGCGAGATGTCGGAGTTGCCGAGCCTTCAACGACCTGCGCCGTCGACCAGTCGGACGCGGAGCGCCTACTGCGGGAGGCCTGACCATACCGTGCACCCTGACGTCCCGCCCTTGGCGACCACCCATGAACCGGCGCAGAGCAGGCATGCGCCTGCGCTACACGCCAGGATAGTCGGCATCGAGCGTGAACGGGAACGGCCCCGGAAACCGCTCGACCAGCGCCTGATGGGTCACCACCGCGCCGTCCACCAGCGCATGGATCAGGAATGCGCCCGGCTCCAGCACGAGCGCGCCTTCGTGGTCTGGTTCAAGCGACAGCGCCACCTGATGCGCCACCGACGGCGCCACCTGGGCGAGAGTGGCCGCGAAGCGGGTCTGGATCGGGCGGTGGTGATGGCCGCAGCACACCCGCTCGACCTGGCGATGGGCGGCGACGATGGCGGCCAACCGCTCGCGGCCTTCGACAAGCGCGATGCGATCCATGTGCGCGATGCCGCAGTCGAAGGGCGGATGATGCAGGAAGATCAGCGTCGGCGCCTCGGGCCGCGCCGCCAGCGCCGCGTCGAGCGCGTCAAGGCGCGCGGCGCAGAGCGCGCCGTGGGAGGCGCCGGGAACCACGGTGTCGAGCCCGATCAGCCGCAGCGGCCCCAGGTCGGTCACGAAATCGACGAACGGGCCGGCGCCCGCGCGATCGGGAAACGCGGCGCGGAACCTGTCGCGCCGGTCGTGGTTGCCGAGCAGGCACATCGCCGGGCATGGCAACCGGTCCAGCAGGGGCGCGAGTTCCGCGTATTCCTCGGCGAGACCGTTGTCGGTGAGATCGCCGGTGATCACGACCAGATCCGGCGGCGGGTTGAGAGCGCGCACGGCCTCCACCGCCCGCGCCGCGAGCATGTTGGTCTCGGCGACGCGATAGGCTGGCAGGCCGCGCGGGCGAAGGTGCAGGTCCGAGAGCTGGACGACGATCATCGGGAGCGGCCTTTCACAACAACAGACGCCGCGCGGAATCCGCGCGGCGCCAGGTTCACGGGCGCGCTTACTGCGGCAGCTTCAGCGCGGTCTGCTCGACATAGGGCCGCATGATCTCGTCGGCCTTGGCCTGCGCGGCGGCCAGCGCCTCGGCGGGCTGGCGGTCGCCCGACATCACCGCCTGCACCTCGTCCTCGAGGGCCTTGCGCACGGCGACGGTGTTGTAGGTGGCGAACCAGGACTTCGCATAGGCGAGCTGGTCGAGCGCGACCTGCGCATCGGGATTGGCCTCGAGGAAGCCCTTCATCTCGGACAGGTCATAGGCGGCCCGGTTTGGCGCGAAGTAGCCGGTGAAGCGGCTCCAGCGGCCGGCGATCTCGGGGCTCGTCAGCCAGTTGATCAGCGTCCACGACGCGGCCTTCTGATCATCGCTCAGGCCTTTCGGCATCATCAGCGAGGCGCCGCCGATGGCGACGGCGTTGCGCAGGTGGCGCGGGACGAACGCGACGCCGTAGCGGTCGCCCATGTTCTCGCGGATGAACGAGAGCGATCCGGTCGAGAGCAGCACCATCGAGGCGTCGCCGGCGAAGAACGCGGTCGAGACCGCCTTGCCGTCGGTCACGCCCTCGGGCGTCACCTTGTGCTTGAAGATCAGGTCCTGCACGAAGGTCAGCGCGCCCAGCATGGACGGCGTGTCATAGTAGACCTCGCCGCCGTATTCGGCGTTGTAGTACTGGCCGCCGTTCGACATGGTCAGCGCGGTCATAATCCAGCCGAGATAGTCGTAGTTGCCCGGCAGCATGAAGCCGTAGCGCGCCACGCGGTCGCCGTCGCGCACGGTGAGGGCCTTGGCGGCGGCGGCGAACTCCTCCCACGTCGCGGGCGGATCGTTCGGGTCGAGCCCGGCCTCGGCGAAATGCTCCTTGTTGAAGTAGAGCAGCGGCGTCGAGTTGTGGAACGGCGTCGCCCAGACATGGCCCGCGAACTGCGCGTTGCCGTGCAGGGCCGGCCAGAACTGGTCCATGTAGGCGTCGGCGGTCATGCCGTCGGCCTCGATCAGCCCGTCGAGCGCCTCGATCTCGCCGTTGATCTGGTATTCGAGGATGAAGTTCGCCGACATGATGACCGCCGCGGGCGGGCGGCCGGCCTTGATGGCCGCGCGGGTCTTGATGTTCGTCTCGTCGTAGCTGCCGGTGTAGACCGGCGTCACGTCGATCTCGGCGTGCTCGGCGTTGAACCGCTCTATGAGGTTCTTCATCTCGGCGGCGAGCTTGCCCTCGACCGGGACGGGGAAGAAGAGCTCGATCTCGGTGGCGGCGTGGGCGAGCGACGCGGACAGCGACACCGCGCCGGCTGCGATCAGGGACTTCCAGTTGCGCATGGGGCGATCCTCATTTGACGCCGGAGAAAAGGAACGAGTTGACGAACTGGCGCTGGAACAGCGTGAAGGCCGCCAGCAGGGGCGCCGCGACGAGGAAGGTCCCCGCCGCGATGACGCCCCACTGCGAGGCGCTCTCCGCGCCTCGGGTGAAACTCGCCAGCCCGATGGTCAGGGTGTGGTTGTCAGGGTTCGAGATCACCATCAGCGGCCACAGGAACTCGTTCCAGTGCGCGGTGACGCTGACGATGGCGAAGGCGACCATGCCGGGCCTCGCCAGCGGCACGAGCACGCGCCAGACGATCTGCGCCCAGTCGGCGCCCTCCACCATCGCGGCCTCCTCGAAGTCGCGAGGGATGGTGCGGAAGGTCTGGCGCATCAGGAACACGCCGAAGGCGGAGGCGAAATACGGCGCCATCACCGCCAGCAGCGTGTCGTAGAGCCCGAGGCCGACGATGGTGACGAGGTTCGGCACGATCAGCACCGGCGGCACGATCATCAGCTGCAGCAGGAACAGGTGAAACACGAGGTCGCGGCCGCGAAACCGCAGCCTCGCGAAGGCATAGCCCGCCAGCGTGACCGTCGCGAGCTGCACCGCCAGGATGCCGGCGCAGACCGCCAGCGTGTTGAGGTAGAGCCGCGCGAAATCGGCGCTGTCGAGCGCCTCGGCGAAGTTTGCCAGCGTCGGCGCGAAGTCGGGCAGCAGCGACGCCATGTCGAGCCCGCCGAAATTCTGCGGGCGGAACGCCGCCACCGTCATCCACAGCAGCGGCGTCGACCACACCAGCGCCACGGCCGCCAGCATCGCCACCGCCAACCAGCGCCCGTCCTGCGCCGCGGCGGGCATCGTCAGGACTCGTAGTGCACGCCGCGCTCCAGCGTGCGCAGCGAGAGGGCGGACAGCGCCAGCAGGGCCGCGAGCGACAGCACGGTGGCGGCGGCCGCCTTGCCGTAGTCGTAGTTCTCGTGCGCCTGCTGGTAGATGTAGAACAGCATCAGGTTGGTGCTGTCGGATGGTCCGCCCTTGGTCAGCACCACGACGTGGTCGACCTGCGTGACCGCGTTGATCAGCGCGATCACCGCGACGAAGGCGGTGGTCGGCCCCAGCAGCGGCAGCGTCACCCGGCGGAACCGGCCCCAGGCGCCGGCGCCTTCCAGGCGCGCGGCCTCGTAGAGATCGGACGAGATTCCCTGCAGCCCTGCGAGGAAGAACAGCATGTAGTAGCCGGCGTTCTTCCACACCGTCAGCCCGATCAGCGACCACAGCGCGATGTCGGGGTCGCCGATCCAGTTGGTGCGTCCGGCGCCGAGCTTGCCGAGATGGTAGTCGAGCAGCCCGATCCCCGGCAGGAAGACGAACAGGAACAGCGCCGCCGCCGCCACCAGCGGCAACAGCACCGGGAAGAACACTACCGCGCGAAGCGTCGCGTTGAAGCGCGTCGACTCCTGCAGCCCCACCGCCAGAGCCAGCGCAAGCGCCATCGACGGCAGCATCGTCCCCGCGGCGTAGACCACGTTGTTGGTCGCCGCGCGGCGGAAGCTCGCATCCGCGAACAGACGCTCGAAGTTGCCGAAGCCCCACGTCGCGACGTCCGAGCCGAAGGTCTCGATGCGCAGCGCCTGCGCCAGCGACTGCGCGATGGGCCAGTAGGTGAACAGCAGCAGAAACAGCAGCGACGGGGCGAGCAGCGCCCAGGCGAGCGACGGACCGCGCCATGTCCAGCGCGCCTCCACGCCCATCGCCGCCGTCGTCTCCGCCATGCCATGCTCCCTCGTCGGAAGTTGGCGTAGTCTGGGGAGGCGACGCCCGCGTGTCGCCTCTGCGAACCTTGCGCAACAGTCGCACGTCTGTCGCAGGACCGTCCTAGAACGCCGGCGGACGGAGGAGACGGAAATGGCGGACATTCGGCTCGAAGGGCTGCGCAAGGCGTTCGGCGCGACGCCCGTGATCCACGGCCTGGACCTGTCGGTGGCCGATGGCGCGCTGTGCGTGGTGGTTGGCCCCTCGGGCTGCGGCAAGTCCACGCTGCTGCGCCTGATCGCCGGGCTGGAGACGCCCGACGCCGGCCGCATCATGATCGGCGGGCGGGACGTGACGCGCAGCGCCCCGGGCGACCGCAACATTGCGATGGTGTTCCAGAACTACGCGCTGTTTCCGCACCTGACCGTAGCGCGCAACATCGCCTTCGGCATGGAGGTGCGCGGCGCGCCGCGGGCCGAGATCGACAGGCGCGTGCGCGAGGCGGCGGCGATCCTGCATCTCGACCGGCTTCTGGACCGCAAGCCGCGCCAGCTTTCGGGCGGCCAGCGCCAACGCGTCGCCATGGGCCGGGCCATCGTGCGCGACCCCGCCGCGTTCCTGTTCGACGAGCCTCTGTCGAACCTCGACGCCCAACTCCGCGGCGAGATGCGCGCCGAGATCAAGCGCCTGCACCTCGCGCTCGGCGCGACGGCGGTCCATGTCACCCACGATCAGGTCGAAGCGATGACCATGGGCGACATGCTGGTGGTGATGAACCGGGGCCGCATCGAGCAGGTTGGGCCGCCGATGGCGCTCTACGAGCGGCCCGCGACGACCTTCGTCGCGCGCTTCATCGGGGCGCCGCCGATGAACCTGACGCCAGCGCGGGAGGATACTACTCCATTCGGTCCGGCGAGCGGCGCCGCGATGGTCGGCGTGCGGCCCGAGGACCTGCAACTCTGCCCCGAGAACCCGCGCCTGCGCCCGATCGTGCGGCTGGTCGAACCGCTCGGCCCCGACACATTCGCCCATGCCGAGATCGACGGCGTCGCGATCACCGTGCGGCTGCCGGGGTCGGAACGGATTGCGGTGGGCGACGCGCTGCCTCTGCGCCCCCACCCCGAGCGATTGCACCGCTTCGACGCCGATGGAGCGCGACTCGGTTGATCGGCGGGCCGGGGGGCGGCGTGGCCTCCCGGTTCCGGCCGGTCTCGGATTCGGCCCCAGCAGCGAATTCCGGCCGTTCGCGCCGGCGGCTGGATCGCGTTTCGGGCGATCCTGCGCCCTGAGTCAGGCGGTCATCACATCAAGCCGCAAAGCCCGGCGAGCCTGATCAAGTCCTCCCGCTGCGCGGGGACGTGAGGCGCGTCGCGAGAGCAACCTTGAAGTCGGGAAGAAGCGCCTGCATTTTGCCTGAAGCCGCTTGAGGCGGTCGTGATGGCCCAGTTGACCGTTCGCAACATAGACGACGATCTCGTCCTCGCCCTGAAGGCCCGAGCCGCAGAGGCTGGTCGCTCATCCGAGGCCGAGCATCGGTTGATCCTGCGCCGAGCGCTGAAGGGATCGCGCGACAGCGGGAGTTTCTTCGAGCGCGCCGAGCAGTTGCTCGCGCAGCTCGGCGCGGTGTCCGACACGACCGCCATCATCCGCGCCGACCGCGATCGCGACGGCGCTTGAAGGTCGTCGTCGACGCATCCGTCGCCGTCAAGTGGCTCATCCCCGAGCACGGATCGGATCGCGCCGCTTCGCTGCGGACCGAATAACTGTTCGCGCCGCGGCTGATCAGGGCCGAGGTCGCCAATACCCTCGCCGCGCTCGAGCGCCGTGGCGAGCTCTCCGCGACCCAAGCCGCCGAGGCGTTCGCGCTGTTTCAGGACGCGCCGGTCCGCATCATGGAAACCGACGAGGACCTCGAACGCGCGGCCCTTGCCATGGCGATCCGCCTCCGGCATCCTGTGTATGACCGCAACTATCTGAGCCTGGCGGAACGCATAGACGCCACCCTTGTCACGGCCGACCGGCGCTTCGTCGCCACCCTGGTTGGCGACGTGGCCGCAGCGCGCGCCGTTTTTCTGTAGATGAGACGACGGCGTTGCTTGGTCCCGCCGC
>CAYGUQ010000122.1:8044-9512 GCA_964352995.1 uncultured Rhodobacterales bacterium | reverse complement strand
GGGTAGGCGTGGGCGAAACCGCGGGCGATGTTGACGCGCTGCTGCTCGCCGCCCGAGAAGGTGGTGGGCGAGAGCGCCCACAACCGCTCGGGGATGTTCAGCCGCGCCAGCAGCGCCTGCGCCCGCGCCCGCGCCGCGCCGGCCTCGACGCCCACGGCGCGGCAGGGCTCGGCCACGACGTCGACCGTCGGCACCCGCGGCACGACGCGCAGGAACTGGCTGACATAGCCGAGCGTGCGCCGGCGCAGGGCGAGGATCTCCCGCGGCGAGGCGCGCGCGACGTCCACCCCGTCGATCTCGATGCGCCCGGCGGCGGCGCGGTAGTTGCCGTAGATCATCCGCAACAGCGTCGACTTGCCGGCGCCGGACGCGCCCGTGAGCGCGACGCATTCGCCGGGCGCGACGGAGAGCGCCGCGCCGCGCATCACCTCGATGACCGCGCCGCCCTGGTTGTGCAGCGTGAAGGTCTTGGCGAGCCCGTCGATCTCGATCATCGCGGCCATGGTCACGCCTGCAGCACGGAGGCGACGAGAAGCTGCGTGTAGGCGTGCTGGGGGTCGTCCAGCACCTGATCGGTCAGTCCCTGCTCCACCACCAGCCCGTCCTTCATCACCATCAGCCGGTCGGCCAGCAGCCGCACCACGGCGAGATCATGGGTCACGATGATCGCGCTCAGGCCCATCTCGCGCACCAGCCCGCGCAGCAGGTCGAGCAGCCGCGCCTGCACGCTGACGTCGAGCCCGCCGGTCGGCTCGTCCATGAACACCAGCCGCGGGCCGGTGACGAGGTTGCGCGCGATCTGCAGCCGCTGCCGCATCCCCCCCGAGAAGGCCGTCGGCCGGTCGTCGATGCGGTCGGCGGCGATTTCCACCCGGCCCAGCCAGTCGAGCGCCTGCGCGCGGATGTCGCCGTAGTTGCGCGCCCCCACGGCCATCAGCCGCTCGCCGACGTTGCCGCCGGCGCTGACGCCCATGCGCAGCCCCTCATGGGCGTGCTGATGGACGAAGGCCCAGTCGGTGCGGGCGAGCCTGCGGCGGTCCGCCTCCGCCATGCGGGCGGTGTCGACCATCGCGTCGCCGGTGCGGAACAGCACCTCGCCCGCGTCGGGCGGCAGATGCCCCGCCAGGCAGTTGAGCAGCGTCGACTTGCCCGAGCCGCTCTCGCCGACGACGCCCATCACCTCGCCGGGCCAGAGGTCGAAGCTCACCGCGGCGCAGCCGATGCGCGCGCCGTAGCGCTTCTCCAGCCCGCGCACGCTGAGCAGCGGCGCGTCGGGCCCGGCGACGACGGCGCCCGGCGCGCTCACGCCGCGTCCTCCTGCGCCGCGCCGCGACAGCCCGCGGCCTGCCGCCCGGCGCAATAGTCGGTGTCGGAGCACAGGAACATCCGCCCGCCCTCGTCGTCGACGATGCCCTCGTCGAGATAGGGGTCGGTCGCGCCGCCCCGCGCGCCGGCGGCGTCGGCCTTG
>CAYGUQ010000122.1:0-8034 GCA_964352995.1 uncultured Rhodobacterales bacterium | reverse complement strand
AAGGGATGGTCCTCGAAGTCGAGGCTGACGACGCGGGTGTGCGGCGGCAGGGCGTAGATGCGCTGCTCGCGCCCGGCGCCGAAGAGCTGGATCGCCGGCGAGCAGAGCTTGGGGTTGTCGAATTTCGGGATCGGCGAGGGGTCCATCACGTAGCGGCCCTCCACCTTCACAGGGTAGGCGTAGGCGGTGGCGATGGCGCCGTGGCGCGCGATGTCCTCGTAGAGCTTGACGTGCATGAGCCCGTATTCCTCCAGGCTGTGCATCTTGCGCGTCTCGGTCTCGCGCGGCTCCAGAAAGCGCAGCGGCTCGGGGATCGGCACCTGGTAGACGAGGATCTGGCCCTCGGTCAGCGGCGTCTCGGGGATGCGGTGGCGCGTCTGGATCACGGTCGCCTCGGTCGTCGCCTCGGTGGTGGCGACGCCCGCGGTGCGCGCGAAGAAGCGTCGGATGGAGACCGCGTTGGTGGTGTCGTCGGCGCCCTGGTCGATGACCTTCAGCCGGTCCTCCGGCGTCAGGACCGCCGCCGTCACCTGAACCCCGCCGGTGCCCCAGCCGTAGGGCATAGGCATCTCGCGGCTGGCGAAGGGCGCCTGGTAGCCTGGGATCGCGAGCGCCTTGAGGATGGTCCGGCGGATCATCCGCTTGGTCTGCTCGTCGAGATAGGCGAAGTTGTAGTCGCTCATTCCCCAGCCTCCGCGGCTTCGCTCGCGGCGGCGACGTCGCGGCGCAGGCGGCGCACAAGCTCCAGCTCGGACTGGAAGTCGACGTAGTGGGGCAGCTTGATGTGCTCCAGAAAGCCGGTCGCCTGGATGTTGTCGGCGTGCATCAGCACGAACTCGGCGTCCTGCGCCGGCGCGCCGACGAACTCCTCGCCGAGCTCCGCCCAGCGCAGGGCGCGGTCGACCAGCGCCATGGCGATGGCCTTGCGCTCGCTCTGGCCGAAGACGAGGCCGTAGCCGCGGGTGAACTGCGGCGGCTCGGTCTTGGAGCCGGCGAACTGGTTCACGGTCTCGCATTCGGTCAGCGTGATCTCGCCGATCTCGACGGAGAAGCCGAGCTCGGGGATGTCCATCTCCACCGCCACGGCGCCGATGCGCAGCTCGCCGACGAAGGCGTGGTTGCGGGCGTAGCCGCGCTGGGTGGAGTAGGCGAGGCCGAGCAGGAAGCCCTCGTCTGACCGCGCCAGCGCCTGCAGCCGCAGCGCGCGGCAGGCGGGCAGCTCCATCGGCTGGCGCGTGAGGTCGGGCGGCGGCGCGTCGGAGGGCGGCTCGGGCTGGATCAGCCCCTCGCGGTTCAGGAAGCCCGCGACATGGGGCGTCGGGGCCTCGCGCGGCGGCGCCGTCGGCGCCGCGGGCGCCTCGCCGTCGGCGGCGAGCCGGAAGTCGAGCAGACGGTGGGTGTAGTCGAAGGTCGGGCCGAGCACCTGCCCGCCCGGCGCGTCCTTGAACGTCGCGGAGATGCGCCGGTCGCAGGCCATCGCCGCCGTCTCCACCGGCCGGGCGGCGCCGAAGCGCGGCAGCGTCGTGCGATAGGCGCGGACGAGGAAGATCGCCTCGATCAGGTCGCCGCGGGCCTGCTTGATCGCCAGCGCCGCGAGGTCGGGGTCGTGGAGCGAGCCCTCCGCCATCACGCGGTTCACGGCCAGCGCAAGCTGCTCGCGGATCTGGGCGACGCCGAGCTCGGGCACGGCGGGGTCGCCGCGCCGCTCCTCGCCGAGCCAGGCGTGGGCGTTGTCGATGGCGCGCTCGCCGCCCTTCACCGCGACATACATCAGGCGGCCTCCACGCGGGCGCTGCGCGGCAGGGCGGCGACCAGATCGCCGCTCGCGAAGAAGGCGTCGAGGCCGAGCGGGAAGCGCGCGGCGTTGGCGCGGAACGCCGCGGCGTCGGGCAGGCGCAGGAAGGCGGCCTCCTTCAGCCCCGGCCCGGTCAGCCGGGCGGCGCCGTCCGCCATGGCCGGCGAGAGGTCGGCGCCGTCGACGATCAGCGTCGCGGAGCGGTCGGGATACTCGGGCGTGCCGATCCGGTAGCCGTCGAGCGGCGCCAGGTCCTCCCACACCCCGACCGCGAAGGCGCAGTCGCCGCGGCCGACGACGGGCGCGCCGGTGTGGAAGGCGGCCCAGCCGCGGACCTCGGCCGTATCGGCGGCGCCGGCGAGGAAGAGCGGCGCGTCGGCGTCGCACAGCGTCAGGATCAGCGCGCCGGCGGCCGGCGACAGCGGCGCCGGCGGACGGGCGCCGGCGACGCGGTGGACCGAGCCGGGCCGCGCCATCGCGTCCATCGCGGCGCGGAACGCGCGGGCGGCGTCGATGGGCGGGTCGGCGAAGCCGCCCGTGAGCATGGCGTCGGTCACGCGTCCTCTCCCCGCATCAGGGTCAGGAAATCCACCTTGGTCGCGGCGGCGCGCGCGGCGCGGGCGCGCCTGCGCTCGGCCTCCTCCGTGGCGAGCGGCGCCAGCAGCGCCGCCTCGACCTCCTCGCCGCGCGAGGTCTGCATCAGGGCGTCGACGAGCGCGGCGACGCGCGCCTTCTCGCGGTCGCGGCCCTGCACATGGGCGTGGCCGACGGCGCCGCCGTCGAGCCGCAGGGCGGCGCGCGTCACGGTCATCTCGCCGAGGTTGAAGGGCGCGCCGACGGCGCCCGCCCTGCCCCGCACCATGACCCCGCCGATCTCCGGCGCGCGCAGCCAGTCGAAGGCCGGCGCGGGCTCGAACGGCGCCCAGAGCGCCTTGAGGCGCTCCGCCGGCGCGCGGGCGAGCAGGCCCATCCATGCGCGGCGGCGGGAAACGGACGCGGCGTCCGCGCCGTCATGGGCGCTGTCGCTGGGCGCTGCGTCGGGTTTCTCGGCGTCGATCATGGCGGCCGGCGTCCATCAAGCTCGAATTGTCTATACAACTGACGTCATATCCGCCCAAACCGCCCGCCATGGCAAGCGCGGCCGTGCGAAGTTTTCGTGACGGCCCGGCGACGCCCGCCCGCTTCAGCCATGGCGGGCGAGAAACGCCGCGGCGTCGAGCGTGCGGAAATCCTCCAGAGCGGCGCGCAGGCGCGCGTGGTCCCAGTCCCACCACGCCAGCGCCACCATGCGCTCCGCGAGATCGGGCGCGAGGCGGGCGCGGATGGGCTTTGCGGGAACGCCGGCGACGATGGCGTAGGGCGCGACGTCCTTCGTCACGACGGCGCCGGAGGCGACCACCGCGCCGTGGCCCACCGTGACCTCCGGCTTGATCTGCGCGGCGTGGCCGATCCAGGTGTCGCAGCCGACGACGGCGCGGCGCGCGCGGCGCCGGGCGAACCAGTCTGCGTCGGCCTCGGCGTCGTCCCAGTAGTCGTTGGAGCGATACTGGAAGTGGTGCAGGCTGGCGCGGTCGAGCGGATGGTCGGTGGCGCCGATCCGCACGAAGCTCGCGATGTTGGCGAACTTGCCGACGTCCGCGTTGGCGATGTCGCAGCAGCGGTCGCAATAGGCGTAGTCGCCGAAGACGGCGTTGCTCAGCCGCGTGCCGCGGCCGATCTCGACCCAGGCGCCGAGTTCGGCGTCGGCGATGTCGCAGTCGGGATGGATCAGGGGCGCGTCGGCGCTGAGGCGGGGCGTCACGTCTCGCCGCCGCCGGTGATGAGCCGCCGCCGCAGCACGCCGGAGAGCCAGTCCATGAACATCACCATCAGGATGATCAGCATGATGTAGTAGCTAACCTCCTCCCAGTCCTTCTGCGTGATGATCGCCTGCGTGAGCAGCAGGCCGATGCCGCCGCCGGTGATCGCGCCGATGACCGTGGCGCTGCGGGTGTTGGACTCCAGATAGTAGAGCACCTGGCTCAGCAGGATCGGCGTGAGCTGGGGGATCACCCCGAAGCGGTAGCGCTGCAGCGGCTTGGCGCCGGTGCTCTGCACGCCCTCGATCTGCTTGTCGTCGACGTTCTCGAGCGCCTCGGAGAACATCTTGCCGAAGCTGCCGGTGTCGGTGATCAGGATGGCCAGCGCGCCGGTCATCGGCCCCGGCCCGAAGGCGCGGCTGAGGATGATCGTCCAGATCAGCCCGTCGACCCCGCGCACGAAGTCGAAGAAGCGGCGCATCAGGAAGCGCGCCGAGGCGAAGCGCGAGAAGTTCGCCGCCGCGACGAAGGCCAGCGGCAGCGCCACGAGCGCCGCGCCCATGGTGCCGAGAAACGCCATCAGGATCGTCTCGAAGATTGCCCAGAGCACGTCCTTGTGCCGCCACATCGCGTTGTTCCAGAAGTCGCTCGCCATCGCGGCGAGGTTGCTCTCGCCGGGCCGCGCGTGCTCATCGGAGAAGGCGAGCGAGACGAGTTCGCCGAAGCTCTTGCCGTAGAACGGGCTGTCTAGGGTGAACCAGAACAGCTCCCAGCCGAAGCTGTAGCGGTAGACCTCGGTGCGCGCGCGGGTGACGATGGCGCGCCCGCCGGGCGTGGTGATGTCGACCCGAGAGGAGGAGGCGCTGATCCAGTCCGGCTTGGTCTCGGTCGGCAGGTCGAGTTCGATGTCGCGCCCCTCGACCCGCACGACGATGCGGCCGTAGTCCGGCACGTCGAAGCGCAGGGTGGAGCCCTCGATCTCGGCCCCGTAGCCGTCCGGCAGCGCGATGCGCGCGGCGTCCTCGCCGGTCATGGTCACGAAGTCGGGGATCATCCCCGGCGGATAGGTCCCCTTGTTCTCGCCCTCGACGGCCATCTCGATCCCGCCGTTGCGGTTGTCGTGGGTGACGTGGGTCTTGTAGCTGTAGGCGTCGGAGACGAGGATCGCGGCATTGTCCATCCGCGCCCGCTCGGCCAGCCCCGGAATGTCGAACGCGAAGAAGACGTAGACGAAATAGGCGAGGATCGCCGCCGGCGCCCCGAAGCTCAGCAGCCGCTTGCGGGCGAAGAGGCGCAGCGCCTCGTCCTTGAGGTCCGCGGACGCGCGTGCGGCGTCGGCCATGGCCATGCTCAGACCCTCCCCACCAGCTTGTTGCGATAGCGGCTCGAAAGCTGATCGAAGAACACGATGGTCAGGAACAGCAGGAGGAAGATCGCGGCGACCTCGTCGTAGCGCCCCTGCCCCCACGAGAAGGCGTTGCGCAAATCATAGCCGATGCCGCCGGAGCCGACGAAGCCGAGGATCGCCGAGGCGCGGATGTTGATCTCGAAGCGCAGCAGCGCGTAGCTCAGATAGTTCGGCGCCACCTGCGGGATCACGCCGAGCCACATCCGCTGCGGCCAGGTCGCGCCGACCGACTCCAGCCCCTCGAGCGGCTTCAGGCTCGCGTTCTCGTTGACCTCCGAGAACAGCTTGCCGAGCGCGCCGGCGGTGTGGATCGCGATGGCGATCATGGCCGGGACCGGCCCGCCGCCCAGCACGAAGATCAGCACCAGCGCGATGACGATCTCGGGGACCGCGCGCATGACGTCCATCATCCGCCGGAAGACGCCGATGAGCGCGGGGTAGCGGGCGAGCCCGCGGGTGGAGAGCAGCGACAGCGTCACCGCCGCCATGGCCCCAAGCAGCGTTGAGGCGGCGGCGATGTTGAGCGTCTCGACCAGCGAGGGCAGGAACTTCACCATCAGCCCCGGCAGGTTCGCGATCTTCTCGCGCGCCTCCGCCAGCACCTCGGCGGGGAAGTCGAAGACGTTCAGCACGCCGTCCCAGAAGCCGCCGGCGTTGCGCTCGTCGGCAACGATGAAGCCCGACGCCATCAGCGCGACGAAGACGACGAGCATCAGCCCGCCGTAGAGCCGCCGGGTGCGCGCCATGGCGAGGTAGTTCTCGCGGATGCGGTCCACGCCCCCAAGGGCGTCGTCGCCGTCCATCGTCCGGTCAGCCATCGGCTTCGCCTCATGCGAAAGGGCCGGCCTCCCGCGCGGGAGGCCGGCCCGGAAATCAGGCTATCAGATCACATCTGCGACTTGCGGGCGTCGATGATCGACTGGTACGCCTCATGGGTGATCGGCGCGAGGCCGAGGGCCTCGCCGGCCATGAAGTTGTAGGCGCATTCCTTGTCGAAGGCGGGCATGGCGGCGAGCATGCCGACCATCTCGAGCTTCACGCGCTCGGGCAGCGCCTTGCGCAGCACGACCGGGCCTTCGGGGATCGGCTTGGACTTCCAGATCTCGACCAGCTCGTTCATGTCGACGAGGCCGGCGTCGGAGGCCTTGCGCAGCGCGCCGGAGTTGTAGCCGTCCTCCCACTCGCCGAGGCCGTCGGCCCAGGTGACGCCGGCGTCGACGTCGCCGTTGGCGACCGCGACGATGGTCTGCTCATGGCCGCCGGTGAAGCGGACCTCGCCGAAGAAGTCGCCGGACTCCATGGAGGCGCCGGTCGACTGGGGGATCTCGATCGAGGGGATCAGGTAGCCAGAGGTCGAGTTCGGGTCGCCGAAGCCGAACACCTTGCCCTTCATGTCGGCCAGCGAGGTCACGCCGCTGTCCTTACGGGCGAAGCCGATCGAGTGGTAGCCGTAGGAGCCGTCGACGTTGACCTTCACCAGCACCGGCTCGACCGCCTCGGGGTCGGTCAGGTAGGTCTTGGCGTAGGCGGAGGCGCCGAGCCACGCCATGTCGATGGTGCCGCCGAGCAGGCCTTGGATCACGCCGTCGTAGTCGGCGGGCGTGAAGAGCTTGGTCGGCACGCCGAGCATCTCCTCGGTCTTGGCGCGGACGCACTCGTTGGAGGTCATGCGGTCCTGGGCGTTCTCGCCGCCGAGGATGCCGATGCGGAACTCGCCGATCTCCTGCGCCGAGGCGGGGGCGACGAGGGCGGTCGTGACCAGCGCGGCCGCGATGAGTGCTTTCATGGTCTGTCTCCGGACTGTCGGTCCCGGCGCGCGGCCGGGTTGCGGGTTGCGGGAAAAGGCGTTTGGGGGGCGCGCCCTCAGACGGCGGCGACCGCCGCCGCCGCGGCGGGCGAGGGCCGGTCGAGCGCGTCGATCGCCGTCGAGGTCGCGGCTTCCGAGAAGCTCGCGTCCGCGCCGTAGATCTCGCGGGCGACGTCGGTGGTCAGGGCGTCGGGGCCGCCGTCGAAGACGACGCGGCCGAGGCGCATCCCGATCACGCGGTCGCAGTAGCGGCGCGCCGTGTCGAGGGTGTGCAGGTTGCAGACGACCATGCGGCCGTCCTCGTCGTGGATGCGGCGCAGCGCGTCCATGACGATCTGGGCGTTCATCGGGTCGAGGCTCGCGATGGGCTCGTCGGCGAGGATGATCGCAGGGTCCTGCATCAGCGCGCGCGCGATGGCGACGCGCTGCTGCTGGCCGCCGGACAGCGCCTCGGCGCGCTTGGCGGCGTGTCCGGCGATGCCCAGCCGGTCGAGGATGTCGATCGCCCGGCGGATGTCGGCCTCGGGGTAGAGGTTGAACAGCGTCGCGAGCGTGGAGCGCTTGTTGAGGGTGCCGTGCAGCACGTTCGACACCACGTCCATGCGCGGCACGAGGTTGAACTGCTGGAAGATCATCGCGCACTCGGCCTGCCAGGCGCGCTTGGCCGCGCCGCGCAGGGCGGTCACGTCGCGGCCATGGTGCAGGATGCGCCCCGACGAGGCGTCGCTGAGCCGGTTCAGCATCCGCAGAAGCGTGGACTTGCCGGCCCCCGACGCCCCGATGACGCCGATCATCGCCGGTTTCGGGAACGTCAGCGTCACCGCGTCGACCGCCGTCCGGCCGGCGAAGGTCTTGGTGAGTCTCTCGAGTTCGAGCAATTGGCGCTCCCGGCACTGCGACAGTGCCGAGCTAGCCCCTGCCGTTCACAGTTTCATGGAGGTTTGACGACAGTTCCGCGACGTCGCCGGACCATTGCGGCGCGAGAGACGCGCGGCGGGCGTCGCCGAGCGGCCGTGACGGGTCATCGACGTCGCCGCGGGACGGTGGGCGGAAACCCGGAACGGCGCGTCGCGTCAGGCTCTTGGGGTGGACGCCGCCCGACGCGGCGCCCCTCGATCGGCGCGCCGGGCGCTCAGGCGGCGGGCTCTCGCACGAGGCGCCCGCCGCTGCGCGCGGCGAGGCGGCTGGCGGGGGCGCCGCTTCCGCCGATGGGCCGCACCAGAGA
>CAYGUQ010000121.1:0-9532 GCA_964352995.1 uncultured Rhodobacterales bacterium | reverse complement strand
CTGCGCTGGCGCGGCGTCCACCCGCCAGCGCCAGCGCAGCATGTCGCCCGGCCGGGCTGCGGCGGGCCGCCAGAGAAAGCCCACCGCGCCGTCGGCCTCGAGCTCGATCTCGGCCCCCGCCGCGGCCAGCCGCGCAGCGCGCGCCCAAGGCGGGGCGAGGAAGCGCCAGGCCCCGTCGGCGCGGAGGGCCGGCGCGGCGAGCGCGGCGGCCGCAAGCATGAGCGCGCGCCGCGTCATCGCGCGTCGTTCAACGCCCAGTCGTACTCGGCGTCGTCGATGCGCGTGTGGCCGCGCAGCGCTTCAGCCAGAGCCGGCTCGGCGTAGCGGATCAGATGGGCCAGCAGCGCGGCGTCGGTCCCGCCGAAGTCCTCGTGGAACCAGTCGTAGATCTTCGAGACGACCAGCCGCCCGGCCTCGATCCGCGCGCCGCGGGAGTCGTTGACGTAGGACCGCGCCGCCGCGTCCAGCGCGGCGTCCAGCCCCGCAGCCGTCCACGCCCGGGCGCGCAGGTCCGGGCAGCCGACTGCGGCGCAGTTGACCGCATAATGGATGCGCGCATCGCCCCAGATCGGGCGAAGGATGCGGTGCTCGATGTCGTTGAGGCTCAGGCGCTCGCCAGCCACCGTCGCGAGCTTCGCCCCCCACGGCCCGTCGGCGACGAGTCCGGGCGAGATGTCGATGTCGCGGATCGAGGCGACCGGATGGTGGTCCAGCACCACGTCCACGGTCAGCGCGTTGTAGAGGTTGATCCAGAACGCCATCTGCTCAAGCCGTGCGAGCCGGTCCACCGGCGTCGCCTGCAACGCGGCGAGATAGGCGTCGAGCGCCGCGCGGTCGGCCGCCGTGAACGCGGCGTAGCGCACGCGGTTCACGCCCGGCGCATCGACCACGTGTCGGCGCAGCAGCGCGTCCCATGGTCCGTGGTCCACCGTCAACGGCGAGGCCGGATCATGTGCCGTCCACCGCTCCCAGAGCTTCGCGTCCGGGGCGAGCGCGCGCTCCACGCCGCCGACCGCCGCCGTCGCGAGCACGGCCGCGCTCAGCGCCGCCGCCTTCATGAGCCGTCCCCATCCGAGCATCTTCGTCACCTCCCCGCCGGCCTTCGTTGTTGACATGGCGTCGCGACCTCCTTCGGACGACACGCGCCCCGCTCGCGACCGGTCACGTCGTCGTAGCGGCGCCGCGCGCCACAGCGCATGGCCCTCGCTGCGCTCGACCCTGATCAGTCTTTCGCGCTCTCGGGCTCCACCAGATCCTCGTCGAGATGCGCCTGGGCGGCCGCCAGGGCGGCCTCCCTGATCGGCTTTGGAACGGGATGCGCCTCGCCGTCGATCCGGACCCGAACCTCGCGGCGGGCGAACTGCACGCCCTGCGCTTCGAACGCGCGCTGCACGCGGGCGAAGATCTCCTTGCGCAGCCCCCATTGCCGGCCCGGCCGCGCCATGAATTTTCCCCGCACCACCATGCCGACATCGTTGACCTCCAGCACGCCCTGGCTCTTGAAGGGCTGCAGGAAGTCGGATGCGAAATCCGGGTCGTCGGCCATGTCCTTGCCGATCTGCTTGAAGATGCTCTTGACGAGGTCGAGGTCGGTGTCGAAGGGCACCGTGAAGCGCAGCTTCATGATCACCCAGTCGCGGGAGTAGTTCGTCAGCCGCGCCACGTCGCCGAAGGGAATGGTGTGAACCGCCCCGAGATGATGGCGAAGCTGAAGCGAGCGGATGGAGATGCGCTCCACCGTGCCCACCGTGTCCTCGATCTCGACGTATTCGCCGACGCGGAACGCGTCGTCGATGAGGAAGAACACGCCCGACACCACGTCCGCCACCAGCTTTTGCGCGCCGAAGCCGATGGCGAGGCCCAGCACGCCGAGGCCCGCGAGCAGCGGTCCGACGCCCACGCCGAGCGCGCGCAGCGCCTCCAGCGTCGTCGCAAGCAAGATGACGGCCTGCGCGACCCGCAGCAGCAGCGGCAGCACCGTATACAGACGGCTGCCGCCTGCTCCGCCGCCCTCGCCACCCTGCTCCTCGTCCTCGGTCGCGGGCGATGGCGTCTCCGCGAGGATGCGGCGGGTGATCCAGAGCGTGACGCCCTCGAAAGCCAGCCAGCCGAAGGCCGCCACGCCGAGCGCATGCACCGCCGCCGCCGAGACGCGCGCGGGGGCCGCGCCCATGGCGGCTTCGGAGAAGTCGACGTTCCAGAGATCGACCAGCGCGAGCATGAGCGCGCCGCCGAGCGCCACTCGCCCCATCCGGCGCAGCCCCCGGCGCACCCGTTCCGCGGCGCGCGCGGCGAGGGCGTCCGGCGGCCCTCCGGGATCCGGCGATAGATGCGCCGCGAGGCCCCTGATCCCCTTGTCGGCGACCGGGGCGAAAATGAGCGCGGCGAGCGTCAGCGGCAGCCGCTCGTCGAGCAGAGGCCAAAGCCCGAGGCCGGTGAAAATCTCCGTGATGGCCCAGAACAGCGCGATCAGCGCCATGGCCGCCCACGGATAGGCGCGCGCCACCTGCGCCTCGTCCCCCGCGGCGCGCGCGTCGGCGAGCATCGCGCTCAGCGCGTCTCGCGCCCGCCATGCGGCGTAGAACAGCCAGCCATGGACGAGCAGCGTCAACCAGAAACCGAGGCGCATGCTCGCGAGGTCGACGCCATGGCCGCCGAGGAAGCTCAGCGCATAGACCCGGAAGCCGACCAGCCCGGCGAAGATCACCACGGCGCGCTGGAGAAAGCGCGCATCGGCGTCGTCCACATCCAGCAGCCTGACGCCGGGCTCGTCGGGGGCCAGCAGGAACCGCCCCGCCGCGGCGGCCGCTCCGACATAGAGCACCGGCAGGAAGAGAAAGAAGGTCAGGATCAGGTCGCTGATCGGCTCGGGCGGATGCGCGACGGCGATGACGGCGCGCGCGGCGGCGAGCAGCGCCGCTAGGCCCGCCGCTTCCAGCGCAAGCCGCTCCAGCAGGAAGCGCAGCGTCGCCCCCAGCCTCGCCCCGGCCGGCGGCGTCTCGAAGCGCCGCCACGACCGCCGCACCGCGCGTTGCGCGATATGGCCGGCGCCGAGCGCCGCGAGGCCCACGGCGAGCAGATGCAGCGTTCCCCACCAGCCGCGCGGCGCCCAGAAGCGGGCAAAGCCCTCGGCGATCCCGGCCGGGATGTGCGGCGCACGCGCGACGGCGCCGGCGACCGACGCCGCAAGCGCTTCGGCGGAGGTTGCGAGTGCGCGCCCCAGACCGCCTCCAGCGCGCGCCGGATCCTGCGCTCGGACGACCGCGTCGAGCCGCTCCAGGAGCAGCGCGCGCACTTCAGTGTCCGTCAGCCGCGCCACCATCGCGCGCACCGCCTCGGAGTTGGCCGGAGCGGACGCGGCACCCGCGCGCTCCGGTCGCTCCAGCGCATCGATGACCATGCCCTGCGCCGCGCTGCGTTCAGCCGCGCTGACCGTGAAAAGAAGCAGCGCCGCCGCAAATGCGGCGCGGGTCCGTCGCCGCAGCCGCTCCGCCGCCTGAGACGGGGCGCGCGAGGAGACCGGAGCCTCGGCCAGGCCTCGCCCCTGCCCGTGCGGCCTCAAGCCAGTTCGGCGTCGCACAGGATCTCCAGGAGCGCAGGGCCCATCGCCGCGAACGCCGCCGCCTGCGGGTCGCCGAGGGCGGCGCCGGTCACTGTTGCGCCGACACCGCCGCAGAGGCGCGTGGCGGCGGCGAAGCACCGGAAAAAAGGATCGGCCGACCGGAAGCGAAAGCGCCCCGGCCGACGCTCCATGGCAATCCTACCGAACTGCGCATTGTTCGGCGGCCCATGTGCGACGTCGTTGTCGCGCGCGACGGCGGCGGTGACTTCCATTGCGTTCGGCGCGATGCCTCCGTCGCCGTATACCGAGAAGGTGCGCCGCCCCGCCGGCGCCGCAAGGCTCCGCGTCGCGACCCAAGAAACCGCGGTGGCGGGAAAGGCGCAGCCGTCATGGCCGTCGCCGGACGGCGACCGCGATGGTTCTTCGAAAGTCATTGCGCAGCCGCAGGCTGTTCCGGCGTCGCGCTTTCGGATGCAACCGTGGCGCGCGGGCCGTGGCCCGCATGACAGGTCGCGGCCACTTGCGCGCCGAGCATCTGGTCAAGGTCCACCGAGGAGGCGCGCCCCAGCGCGTCGAAGCTCGTCGCCAGCCACTTCGTCGCGGTCTCGCGGCCGATCGCGAAGAGCCGTTGCAGGAAAGCCCATTCCGCGTTGAGCTTCGAGGAGGCGTCGAGCGCGCGCATCCGCTTACGCGCCTCGACGATATGGAAGCGCATCCGCCGCCGCGCGCCGTTCGTGATCTCGCCTCGGTCGATCATGCCGTTGATCAGGTGGATCGTCCGCAGCTCCTGCAGAAGCGCGCCGTTGAAGCTGATCTCGTTGATGCGGTTCTGGATCTCCTGCGCCCTGACCGGCGTTCCAGGCCGCCGGACCGGGTTGATCTGAACGATCATGATGTCGTCGGACGGGCAATGATCGAGAAAGGGCAGCAGCGGCGGGTTGCCGGAATAACCGCCGTCCCAATAGGGCGCGCCGTCGATCTCGACGGCGTGAAACATGTAGGGCAGGCAGGCCGACGCCATGACGGCGTCGAGCGTGATCTCCTCGCGCTGGAACACCCGGCCGAGGCCGGTCTCCGCGTTGGTGGCGCCGACGTAGATCGCCATGTCCTCGCAGGCGCGCACCTTGGCGAAGTCGACATGGCTCTTGACGAGGTCGCGCAGCGGGTTCACCCGCATCGGGTTGACGTCATAGGGCGAGGCCAGCCGGCTCATCATGTCCAAGGCGACATAGGCCGGAGAACTCGCGAGCGACCAGTCGCCCGTCATCGCCGCCAGCGGCGAGCGGCGCAGCAGGCTGCCGCGCGCCGCGTCCGACACCGCCTTCCAGAACTGCGCGAGGCGCACGCGCGCGCCCTCTGCGCCGCCTTCGTACATGCCCTGCGCCGCGACGACCGCGTTCATCGCGCCGGCGGACGTGCCGGATATCGCCTCGATCCAGATCCGGTCGTCCTCGAACAGCCGGTCCAGTACGCCCCAGGTGAAGGCGCCGTGCGCGCCGCCCCCTTGCAGCGCGAGGTTGACGCCCTTGTGGTTTGTGGTGCGGCGAGACATCGGCTTTTTCCTTGTAGCTACTGGGTCGCTGTCGCTTCAGCCGGTCGGGCGGCGCTCACTGCGCCGTCCAGCCGCCGTCGACCGGCAGCGCCGCGCCGGTGATCTGCTTCGCCGCGTCGGTGCACAGGAACGCGGCCAGCGCGCCGATCTCCTCGACGGTGGCGAACTCGCGCGTCGGCTGGGCGGCGAGCAGCACGTCGCGCTTGACCTGCGCCTCTGTCATGCCGCGCGCCTTCGCGGTCTCGGGTATCTGCTTCTCCACGAGCGGGGTCAGCACATAGCCGGGGCAGATCGCATTGCAGGTGACGCCGTGCTCTGCGCCCTCAAGCGCAACGGTCTTGGTCAGACCGATGACGGCGTGCTTGGCCATCACGTAGGCGCTCTTGAAGGGCGAGTCGACGAGGCCGTGCGCAGAGGCCACGTTGATCACTCGACCCCACCCTTCAGCCTTCATCGCCGCGAAGGTCAGCCGGGTGAGATGCCAGGCGGCCGACATGTTGATCGCCATGATCAGATCGTAACGGTCGGGTGGAAAATCCTCGATCGGCGCCACGGTCTGCACGCCGGCGTTGTTCACCACCACGTCGATCGCGCCGAAGCGCGCGCGAGTCGCCTCCACGAGCCGAGCGATCTCGTCCGGGCGCGACATGTCGGCGCCGTCATCGGCGATGTCGGCGCCGGTTTCTTCCGCCATGGCGGCGCGTTCAACCTCGATCGCGTCCCGGTCGCCGAAGCCGTTCAGCATCACGTTCATCCCCGATGCGGCGAGCGCGCGGGCCACGCCCTGCCCTATGCCGCTGGTGGAGCCGGTGACGACGGCAGTTCTGCGATGGTCCATTGCTGCGGCTCCATGGAGTCAAGCTGGCCGCCGCAGCATGTGGGTTTGGCGCGCCGGCGTCGCCGGGGCGTGCGCTATGCAGTTGATAGCGCCTGGGCATCCGCCGCCGCGCATGCGCGCGCTATCGGAACGCGTCCTCCCGCGGCATTTCACACCGTCCCTTCCGCAGGCGAGGTTGTGCGGCAGGCCTCGGACGGGTCCGATCGCCGCCAACGCGCAGCAGGCCGCCATGCACAATCGACGCGTCTTTGGCCGCATCGCCGCCGGGCTCGCCTGCAGCGCCGCCGCGCCGGCCGCGCTCGCGGACGCGGGGCCCGACATCCGCGCGCTCTACCTGCGGTTTCTCACCGCGCAGAACGCGCGCGACCTTGCGGTGGTGCGCCGCACGCTCTGGGACAGCCCGGAACTCCTGTGGGTCAGCGACGGACGGCCTTATTGGGGGCCCGATGCGCTCGTCGAGCGGATGGCGGGCCTTCAGAAAGCGGAACTGTGGCGCGTCGAGCCCGACCTTGAGACGGCCCGGGCCGTCAACATCAACGAGGGCGCGGCCTACATCTCGCTGACCCTCACGCTGCTGATCGGCGCGGCCGCCGCTCCGGCGCGCCTGCGCCGGCTCGTGGGCGTGCTGTGCCGACAGGGCGCTGAGGGCTGGCGCATCGCCGCGCTCTTCACCACGCGAAGCGACGACGGCTGAAGCGTCGGCCGCGCTCAGCGCTCGCGCATCGCGCTGGCGGCCAGCGCCCCGGCTACAAGAGCCAGCGCGACGCCCGCCACGCAGCCTGTCCAGCCGAAGCGCTCGAACGCCCAGCCGAGCGCCGCGGCGCCGGCAAGTCCGCCCGAGAAATATGCCGCGAGGTAGAGGCCGGAAGCCGCGGCCCGGGAATGGAGCGCCGCGCGGCTCACATAGCCCGTCGCCGCCGCCTGCGCGAAGAAGGTTCCCGCGCCGACCGCGACGAGCCCGGCCAGCGCCAGTTCGAGGCGCCCCGCCAACAGCGCCGCGAGCCCCGCGCCGGCGACCGCCAGCCCGCCCCAGATCGCCGCGCGCGCGCCATAGCGCGCGCTCGCCGGGCCGGCGAGCGGGGTGGTCAGCAGCGACGGCGCGAAGACGAGATAGACCGCGCCGAGGCTCATCGCCGGCAGATCGTAGGGCGGCGCGATGAGCACGAAATTGACGTAGGTGAAGACGCCGATGAAGGCGAAGAGCACGCAGAACCCCAGCGCGAAGGCCCCGCGCAGCCCGGGATGCGCCAGATGCGCCGCCGCCGCGCGCAGCGGCGCCGCAAGCCCGCGACCGACCGCCATCCCCGGCGCTGCGTGGCGGCTGCGCCAGACCATCAGCGCACCGGCGAGGTTCAGCGCCGCGAAGAGCAGAAAGGTCGCCTTCAGCCCCGCCGTCTCCGCCGCGCTCGCCGCCGCCAGCCGGCCCAGCAGGTTCGAGGCGACGTTGCCGGTGACATAGGCCGCGAAGGCCGCCGCCGCGGCGCGCCCGTTGAGCAGTTCGCCCAGCGCGGTCAGCGTCAGCGAGAACGCCGTCGCCATGCACACCCCCTGCGCCACCCGCAGCGCCGCGAACGTCGCCAGGTCGGGGGCGACCGCAAGCAACGCGGTGGGAATCGCCAGCAGCGCCAGCGCCAGCGCCACCCCGCGCCGGCGGTCCACCCCGCCGCCGAAAAGAGCCACGCCCAGGCTCGCCGCGGCCATCCCCAACGTGGAGGCGTTCGCGGCGAGCCCCATCTCCGCGGGGGTCACGCCGTAGGCGACGGTCAGGGCCGGGATGATCGCCTGGGTGGCGAAGAGGTCCACCAGCGTGAGGAACGCAACGGCGGCGACGAAGGTCCGCCCCGGCCCCTGCGCCCGGCGCGGGCCTTCGGCAGCCGCAGTCTCGGCGCCGTGCGCCACAGGCCGGCGCCGCTCTCAGTAGTTCACCTGGTCGAGCGGCACGACGTCCGCGGAGACCAGCACCACCGCCTTTTCGGTCTGGTTAACCCACCAGTGGGCGTGGAAGTCGCCGAACCGGTTCGCGGCGTCGCCGGCATGGTGCGGCAGCTCCACCGAACAGAAGCTGTTGTGCTCGACCAGTTCGCCTTCGATGATGTAGTCGACCGAGGGGCGGTCGTTGTGCCAGTGCAGCGGCACCCAGCCGCCCGGCGCCACCGTCAGCTTCCTGATGCGCAGAGCGAGGCCCTCCACTCCGCGCCAGCCGTCGAGCGACACCCATGTGAGAACTTCGCGGGTAGCGCCCTCGTCCGGCGGCGCGACGAGTTCCTGCGGCGCGGTCAGGCGGAATTCGGGGGGACATTCGGCGACGGGTTGCGCCTCGACGGCGTGCGCGGTCGGCGCGCCGGCGATGAGGGCTACGACAAGCGGCGACAGGCGGCGTTTGAGTTGCATGGCGACCTCCCTTGCGAAGCGCCGACGATGCGCCGCCGGCTTCCGCCAAGAAGCGCAGGGCGCGCGCTGGAAGGGAAATGCCGGGCCGCTGCTGTTTCCATACCCCTTGGCTATGGCGCGCCGCGCCCTGCGCCTCGGCTATCGACAGCAAAGCCGCTGCGCATTGTCTCACGCCGCCGTGATGTGTCGTAATGCCGGCCGCCGCCCGCAACGACAGGAAGCGTGAATGAGCGATCCGTGGGATGAGGCCCAAGCCCGCGCCCGCGCCATGCGCGGCTCGCTCGATCAGCGGCTAGAGGTGATCCGGGACGCCTGTCGCAGCCTCGCGCCCGCCTACGACGCGGCCGTCGACGCGCTGGTGGATCGGCTTCGCGCGGTGGACGCGGGGAGCGCAGCGCCGGATGTGGGCGACGCGTTCCCCGACTTCGCGCTGCCCGATCAGGCCGGCCGCCTCTGGGGGCTGCACGCGATGCGCGCCGGCCGCCCCATCGTCGTGGCGCTGCATCGCGGCGGCTGGTGCGATTTCTGCCAGGTCAATCTCTGGGCGCTCGCAGAGGCGCATGAACGGATCCTGCAGGCCGGCGGCGACATCGTCGCGGTCGCCCCGCAGCGGGCGGCATGGGGCGCGCGGCATCGCGCCGACGCGGGCGCGCGTTTCCCCATGCTGAGCGACGTGGGCGGCGGCGTCGCCACGCTCCTGGGGCTTTCGGTGGTGATCGACGTCCGCCTGTGCGAGGCCCTCGCCGCCTTCGATCTCGATCTCGCCGAGACGAACGGGGATCAAGGCCTCTTGCTGCCAATCCCCGCGACCTTCGTCATCGGCCGCGACGGGCGGGTCTGCGCCCGCCATATCGACGTCGACCCGCGCCGCCGCATGGATGTCGGGGCGATGGTTCAGGCGGTGTCCATCGCGACCTCGAGAGCGTAGCCCGACCAGTCCGCGGCGCGCAGCAGCGTCGCGAGCATCGCGGCCGCGGGCTCGCGCCTGCGGCCCTGAACGGCGAAGAGCCTCAATTCGCGGCTGAGCGGCGGGCCCTCCAGCCGAGCCGTGGCCACGCCTTCGCCGGCGATCGCGCTCAGCGGGGCCAGCGCGACCGCCGCCCCGGCCGCCACCAGCATGCGCGCATCGCTCTCCTCCGTGATCTCGAGGGTGGCGACGACGTCGGCCGCGACGGCGCCCAGCGCTTCG
>CAYGUQ010000120.1:0-9587 GCA_964352995.1 uncultured Rhodobacterales bacterium | reverse complement strand
GGCCCGCACCCCGGCCCGCCCGAGATTGCGCCCGGCGCCGCGCCGCATCATCCTCGGCCGCGACGGATGGGGAGAGGATCATGGCGCGACGGCTGCGCTCGGCGCTCTATCGCCAGCTCGAACCGCAGGCGTGGCGGCGGGCGGGCCTCTCGCCGACCAACCGCGCGCTCGTCGCGCTCATCCTCGCCTCGGTCGGGCTGGCGGTGCTGGAGACCGAGCCCAGTCTCGGCGCCGAACTCCAGCGCGGGCTCGGCGTCGCGCAGGTGCTGATCGGCTGCGTCTTCCTCGTGGAGTACGCCGCGCGCATCTGGATCGCGCCGGAGGACGCGCGCTATGCGGGCAGCCTCGGGCGGCTGCGCTATGCGGTGAGCTGGCCCGCGCTCGTCGACCTTCTGGCGCTGGCGCCGGCGCTCCTGCTCGTCGGCGGGGGCGAGGCCTATCTGCTGCGCATGGCGCGGCTGCTGCGCATCCTGCGCATCGCGCGGCTCGGCCGGTTCAGCCGCGCCTCCGCCCGGCTGATCGCGGCGCTCGCCGCCCGTCGCTTCGAGTTCGCGGTGACGCTCGCCTTCGGCGGCGTGCTGATGCTGCTGGCCTCGACGCTGCTCTACCTCGCGGAGGGGCCGGGCCAGCCAGAGGCGTTCGGCTCGATCCCGCGGGCGATGTGGTGGTCGATCGCCACGCTCACCACCGTCGGCTACGGCGACGTCACGCCGGTCACGCCGCTGGGCCGCATCCTCGCCGGCGCCACGGCCGTCGTCGGCATCGGCGTCATCGCCATGCCGGCCGGCATCGTCGCGGCGGCGCTGGGCGAGGCGATGCGCGGCGAGCCGCGGTCCCCGGCCCGGCCGCAGGCCCCCGGCGACGACACGACCGCACGCGACTAGCCCGGCCCGATTGCGCCCCCGCGGCTTTGCCGCGAAAAGAACCGCCGATGGAACGCAAGCCCGCCGCCACCGCACGAACCGCTCCCGCCATCGGCCTGGAGGTCGACCCGCTCACCGTGCGCCGCGCCGGGCGGCGGGTCTCGGCCTGCGCGGGCTTCAGGCTGGCGCCGGGAGAGGCCGCGCTCGTCGCCGGGCCGAACGGGGCGGGCAAGTCGAGCCTGTTGCGCGCGCTCGCCGGCCTCGTTCCGCTTGAGAGCGGCGACGCACGGGTCGGGGGCCTGTCGATCCGCGACGCGCGGGAAGAGGCTCAGGCGCTGATCGCCTTCTCCGGCCATCTCGACGCGGTGAAGCCGCAGCTCTCCGTCGCCGACAACCTCGCCTTCTGGGCGGAGATGGAGGGCGGGCGCGACCCTCGGCAGGCGCTGGAGGCGCTCGGCCTCGCGCGCATCGCCGACCTGCCGGCGGCCTACTGCTCCGCGGGGCAGAAGCGTCGGCTGGGGCTCGCGCGCCTGCTGGCGACCGACCGGCCGCTCTGGCTGCTCGACGAGCCGACCGTCTCGCTGGACGCGGCGACGGTGGAGAGCTTCGCGGCGATCGTGCGCGCCCACCTCGCCCGCGGCGGCCTCGCGGTCGTGGTCAGCCACGTCGCGACCGGCCTCGGCGCGACCGTCGAGGCGCAGCTCGCGGCGCCGGAGGCGGGGGGCGCCGCGTTTCCCGTCGCCGACGCCGCCGGCGACGACCCCTTTCTCGGCGAGGGCTGGCGATGAGGCGCGCGGCATGGGCGCTGCTGCGGCGCGACGTCATGCTGAGCCTGCGCATCGGCGGCGGCGGCGCGATGGGCGTCGCGTTCTTCGCCATGGTGGCGCTGCTGACGCCGCTGGGCCTCGGCGAGGAGACCGACGCGCTCTCGCGCGTGGCCGGCGGCGTGATCTTCACCGCGGCGCTGCTGGCCTGCCTGCTCTCGCTCGACCGGCTGTTCCAGGCCGACTGGGAGGACGGCGCGCTCGACCTGCTGGCGCTCGGCCCGCTGCCGCTGGAGGCCGTCGCGGCGGTCAAGGCGCTGGCGCACTGGCTGACGACCGGGCTCCCGCTGATCGCGGCCGCGCCGGCGCTGGCGCTGATGCTCGACCTTCCCGCCGCCGCCTTCTGGCCGCTGATGACGGCGCTGGCGGTCGGCACGCCGGGCCTGAGCCTCATCGGCGCCGTCGGCGCGGCGCTCACCGTGGGCGTCAGGCGCGGCGGGCTGCTGCTGTCGCTGCTGGTGCTGCCGCTCTACCTGCCGACGCTGGTGCTGGGGGCGCGCGCGGTCTCGCGCGCCGCGGTGGGGCTCGACGCCTTTGCGCCGCTCGCCCTGCTCGGCGCGGTGACGCTGCTGAGCCTCGTCGCGGGCCCGCTGGCGGCGGCGGCGGCGCTGCGCGTCAATATGCGCTAGCCCCCGCCGCGTTGTCGGGCGGGCGCCGCTTGGCTATCTGTGAGGCCATGAGCGCGAACAGATCCCTCTGGCGTTTCGCCAACCCCGCCGAGTTCATGCGGCTTTCCGGCGCGATCCTGCCCTGGGCCGCGGGCGCGGCGCTCGTCCTGCTGCTCGGCGGCGCGTTCTGGGGCCTCTTCCTCGTGCCGCCCGACTACAAGCAGGGCGAGACGGTGC
This sequence comes from uncultured Rhodobacterales bacterium, assembly GCA_964352995.1. Lineage (GTDB taxonomy): Bacteria > Pseudomonadota > Alphaproteobacteria > Rhodobacterales > Rhodobacteraceae > Rubrimonas. The sequence goes on along the minus strand of CAYGUQ010000120.1, from coordinate 7,055 downwards.
GCATCATGTACGTGCACGTCCCCGCAGCGATGATGGCGATCAACATCTACTTCGTGATGGCCGTCGCCTCCGCCGTAGGCCTCGTGCGCCGCCACCACGTCTCGTTTCTCGTCGCCAAGGCCGCGGCGCCCATCGGCGCCGGGCTCACGCTTGCAGCCATCGTGACGGGCGCGATCTGGGGCCAGCCGACCTGGGGCACCTGGTGGGTGTGGGACCCCAAGCTCACCTCGATCCTCATCATGCTGTTCTTCTACCTCGGCTACATCGGCCTCTGGGCGGCGGTGGAGGACCCCGAGAAGGCGGCGGACCTCTCCGGCGTGCTCTGCCTGACCGGCGTCGTCTTCGCCTTCCTGTCGCGCTACGCGGTGGAGATCTTCGGCGACCAGACGCTGCATCAGCCGGCCTCGCTGTCGCTCGACGCCGAGACGAACGTGGCGGACGTCTTCTACTGGCCGCTGCTCGCGACGATAGCCGGCTTCTACGCCTTCTTCATCGCGCTGGTGCTGCTCAGGGCGCGCACCGAGATCCGCCTGCGCCGGGCGCGCGCGCTGAAGCTGCGCCGCGCGGCGATGGAGACGGCGTGATGGGCGTGCTTCAGGAAGGCGCGCACTGGGGCTCCGTGATCGCGGCCTATGCGGTGACGGCGACGGTGATGGGCGCGCTGGTGTGGTTCAGCCTCGTCGAGGCGCGCCGCGCCCGGCGCGAACTCGACGCGCTCGACGCGCGGGAAAGGTCGAAGGATGGCTGACGCGGAGGTCCGCGAGGGCCGCGGCTGGGGGCGCTTCCTGCCCCTCGGCGTGTTCCTGGCGCTGGCGGCGATGATGGGCGGCTACCTGCTGGCGACGCAGTTTCTCGGCTACGACAAGTCCACCCTGCCCTCCGCGCTGATCGACCGTCCCGCCCCGGCGACGACGCTGCCGCCGCTGCGCGAGGGCGGCCTCGGCGTCGATCCGGCGGCGTTGACGGCGCCGGGCGTCAAGGTCGTGAACGTGTGGGCGAGCTGGTGCGGCCCCTGCCGCGTCGAGCATCCCGAGCTGATGAAGCTCGCCGAGACGGGCGTCGCGGTGATCGGCCTCAACCACCGCGACGAGCCGCGCAACGCCCGGGCGTTCCTAGACGAACTCGGCGACCCATACGAGCGCATCGGCGTCGACCGCAACGGCCGCGCCAGCGTCGAATGGGGCGTCTACGGCGTGCCGGAGACCTTCGTCGTCGATGGCGCCGGGCGCATCGTCTACAAGCATGTCGGCCCGATCCAGAACAGCGACCTGGAGAAGCGCATCCTGCCCGCGATCCGCGAGGCGACGCCCTAGGCCGGCCTTCGCTTGACAAGTCCGGGCGCGGCGCGATTGATCGCGCGGGTTTCATGCGAGGACCGGAGGCGGCCATGGACGACGAGAAATTCAACATGTCGATGCGCAAGTTCCTCAAGCAGGTCGGCGTGACCTCGCAGCAGGAGATCGAGAAGGCCGTGCGCGCGGCGGATGCGGCGGGCGGCCTCTCCGGCCCGCTTAAGGCCCGCGTCACCCTGACCATCGAGCCGCTCGGCGTGACCCATGTCGTCGAGGGCGACATCGAGACCGGTTCATGAGCGCATCGCGCGACGACGTCCTGAAGGCGCTCTCCGGCGTCGTGGATCCCGCCACCGGGCGGGATCTCGTGAGTTCCAGGGCCGCCGTGGGCGTCTCAGCCGAGGGCGGCGCCGTCTCCTTCGTGATCCAGGTCGACCCCTCGCGCGGCTCGGCGATGGAGCCGCTGCGCCGCGCCGCCGTCGCTGCGGTCGAGGCGTTGCCGGGCGTGACGAAGGTGACGGCGGTGCTGACCGCCCACGCCGACGCGCCCTCCGCGCCGCGCACGGCGCCGAAGGGCCCGCCGCCGGACCTCAGCTTCGGCGCCCCGAAGGCCGCGCCCGCCTCGAAGAAGATCGAGGGCGTCGACCGCATCATCGCCATCGCGTCCGGCAAGGGCGGCGTCGGCAAGTCCACCGTGTCGGCCAACCTCGCCGTGGCGCTCGCCGCCGAGGGGCTGCGCGTGGGCCTGCTCGACGCCGACGTCTACGGCCCGTCGCAGCCGCGGATGCTCGGGGTCTCGGGGCGGCCATCCTCGCCCGACGGCAAGACCATCATCCCCCTGCGCAACCACGGCGTCACGCTGATGTCGGTCGGCCTGCTCACCGCCGAGGACGAGGCCGTCGTCTGGCGCGGCCCGATGCTGATGGGCGCGCTGCAGCAGATGCTGGGCCAGGTCGCCTGGGGGCGGCTCGACGTGCTCCTGGTCGACCTGCCCCCCGGCACCGGCGACGTGCAGCTGACGCTGGCGCAGAAGGCGGAGGTGACCGGCGCGGTCGTCGTCTCCACGCCGCAGGACATCGCGCTGCTCGACGCGCGCAAGGCGCTCGACATGTTCGCCAAGACTGGCGTGCCGATCCTCGGCATCATCGAGAACATGTCCACCTTCATCTGTCCGCACTGCCAGGGCGAGACGCAGCTTTTCGGCCATGGCGGCGCGAAGGCCGAGGCGGCGCGGCTCGGCGCGCCGTTCCTCGGCGAGATACCGCTCGATCTGGCGATCCGCGTGGCGGGGGACGGCGGCGCGCCGATCGTGGCGAGCCAGCCGGGCAGCCCGCAGGCGCAGGCGTTCCGGACCATCGCCCGCGCCCTGATGGCGGGCGCGCTGGCGCCGGCCGCATGAGCGAGGCGATGACAGCCGTGACCTTCCCGCCGCTGCTGCGCGGGATCGAGGCGCCGCGCGGCGCCGACCCTTTCGCCAAGGCGGTCTCCCTCGCCGCGATGGGCTGCGACGCCGGTGCGCTGGTGTGGGAGGCGTCGCCGGCCGGTCTGCGCGCCGCGCTCGTCTTCGCGCCGGAGGTGTCGCTGGCGAAGTCGATGGCGATGGTCTTCGCCGCGGGCTCCGGGCTCGCCGACGCGCTCGGGGCGCTCGGCCCGCCCGAACTCGCGGTGCAGTATCGCTGGCCGGGCGAGCTGCGCGTCAACGGCGCGCGCTGCGGGCGGCTGAGGGCCGACGCCGGCCCGCTGGAAGACGGCGTGCCGCAATGGCTCGTGGTCGGGGTGGAGATCGCCTTCGCGCTCGACGGCGCGCAGCAGCCCGGCGCCGCGCCGGACGCCACCGCGCTGATGGAGGAGGGCTGCGGCGAGATCACGCCTCACGGCCTGCTTGAGAGCTGGGCGCGCCACGCCCTCGTCTGGATCAACCGCTGGGAGGAGGAAGGCATGCGCCCGCTCCACCGCGACTGGACCGGGCGGCTGACGGGCGTGGGCGGGCCGGTCTCGGCCTTCGGCCGCGCCGGCGTCTTCATGGGCATGGACGAGGACGGCGGCATGCTGCTCAGGCGCGCCGACGGCGGCGTCGAGACCATCCCCCTCGCGGTGATCCTAGAAGGAAAGGCCGCGTGAAGTTCGCCCGCACCATCCGCTTCGACGCCTCGGACGACAACGTGTTCGAGCGCGCCGCCATGTCCGACGAATGGGCGGTCTCCGGCGCGTTCGAGTTCTCCAACTGGACCGAGGCGGACGTCGCCGGCAAGCGCCGGCAGGCCTTCGCGAACGGCTGGCTGGGGCTGGAGAGCTTCGGCCGCGCGACCATCGTCGCGGTGGCGGAGGCGACCGAGCCGGAGATAGAGGCGGCGACGCTCGCGCTGGCCGCCCATTTCGTCGCCCGCTACGGGGCGCCCTCGCTCGACGCCGCGCTGCCGGTGGCGCGCGAGGAGGTCGCGCACATGCGGGCGATGTGCGAGGACCACGAACTCAACGACCTGCTCGTCGTGGAGCGGCGGCTCGCGGAAGCCGGGGTCCATGAGGCGTTCCGCTCCATCCGCCCCGCCGACGCCTCCATCGACATGGTGGCGAAGCATGTAGACGGGGACGATCACGGCTGGCGCTGAGCGCATTGGGCGCAGCGGGGCCTCGCCCGGGGGTTGCGCTCCGCCGCCGGGACACGCGAGAAATTCTCAAGTTTAATGACAGTTATTAGACAGTTTTTTACAATGTATTAAGAGTTATTGACCGTTCGAGGAGAGTCTCCCTAGGGTCGGCGCGTGTTCAGTGAGCTCGCGCCCCAGTTGCGCCAGCCGTGATTTCTGGGAGATACCATGAACGTTCGTTTTCTCGCCGCGGGCATCCTGCTCTCCGGTATGGCCGCCGCGCCCGTCTCCGCCGCCTCGTTCGCCTTCGCCAGCGCCGACCTCGAGGTGTCGCTGCTCAGCGCCGACCAGGATCTGTTCGTGACGCTCTTCGAGGATCGCGCGTTCGACGGGTCGGACTTCAGCGAGACCGAGGAAGGTTCCGGCGTCGCCGACAGCTTCGACAGCGGCTTCAGCACCGACCCGACCGAGTGGATCGCCGGCTTCACGCTGCTCGCGACCGCCGGCGACGCCAAGGGCGCAGCGCTCGGCGAGTATCTCGGCACGGGCGGCTTCCTGGTCGAGAACCTCGGCTCGACGGACGCCGAGGCCACCTTCTTCTTCTCGTACGACTTCGAACTCGAGACCGCGACCGACAGCGCGCTCGACCTCGCGGTCGCCGAAATCATCCTGAGCGTCCTCGCCGACCCCAGCCCCGCCGATTTCGACGAGGTGAGCGTGGAAAGCCTGCTTTCCTCCAGCATCGCCGACGGCGCGAACAGCGGCGGCGCGAGCTTCTCCTTCACCTTCACCATCCCGGCCTTCTCCTCTCTCGCGATCGAGATGGAGGTGAGCGGCAAGGCCCAGGCCGAGACCATCGCGCCGATCCCGCTGCCGGCCGCCGGCTGGATGCTGATGGCCGGCGTCGGCGCGCTCGCAGCGATGCGTCGCCGGGCGTGATCGCCGCCGGGCGTTGACGCCGGTCCCCGGGCCGGCTCCCCGCCCACGGCTGAGCCGGCTTTGCGTCAGACGCCCGCCGCTTCGCTTGAAGCGGCGGGCGTTCTCTTCTCAGCCGTGCAGCGCCTTGCTGTCGGCCGGGGCCTGGTCCCGCTCCGTCATGCCGTAGTCGCGGATGACGCCCGCGACGCGCAGCCGATAATCGGCGAACATGTCGCCCCTGCCCGCCGCCTGCGCCTTGCGATGGGCGCTCAGCCGTCGCCAGGCGTCCAGCGCCGCCTCGTCGCGCCAGAACGAGACCGAGAGCAGCTTGCCCGGCTCCGTCAGGCTCTCGAATCGCTCGACCGAGATGAAGCCGTCGATCTCCTTGAGGTGTTCGCGCATCGTCGCGGCCATCTCCAGATAGGGCGCGCGCCTGCCCTCCTTCGGCCAGACCTCGAAGATCACCGCGATCATCGGCCTTCGCCCCCGAAAGGGTGACGCCGGGGACGCCCGTTCACCCCAAGGGGTGAGACCCGCCCCGGCCCGAACGCGGGACTGGCATGATTTCTCTTTCCCATTCAGAACCCTTCCGAGTTTTTTTCATGCGCGCGCCGCACGCGACATAAAACATCGCTGCGCTGCAGCGCACAGAACGCTAGCCTGCCGCGACTCACGCCCGACCGCCACACCCCGAGGGATTGCGCCAATGAAGAGCTTCAAGAAGATCCTCGTCGCCAACCGCGGGGAGATCGCCATCCGAGTGATGCGCGCCGCCAACGAACTCGGCAAGCGCACGGTGGCGATCTACGCCGAAGAGGACAAGCTCGCCCTGCACCGCTTCAAGGCGGACGAGGCCTACAAGGTGGGCGAGGGCCTGGGGCCGGTTGCGGCCTATCTCGCCATCGACGAGGTGATCCGCGTGGCGCGGCTCGCCGGCGCCGACGCCATCCACCCCGGCTACGGCCTGCTCTCGGAGAACCCCGACTTCGTGGACGCCTGCGAGGCCGCCGGCGTCGCGTTCATCGGCCCCAAGGCCGAGACGATGCGGATGCTCGGTGACAAGGCGAGCGCCCGGCGCGCCGCCATCGCCGCCGGCGTGCCCGTCGTGCCGGCGACCGAGGTGCTCGGCGACGACATGGCCGAGGTCGCCCGCATGGCCGCGGAGATCGGCTATCCGCTGATGCTGAAGGCGAGCTGGGGCGGCGGCGGCCGCGGCATGCGGCCGGTTTTCGGCGAGGGCGAACTCAAGACCAAGGTGCTTGAGGGCCGGCGCGAGGCCGAGGCCGCCTTCGGCAACGGCGAGGGTTATCTCGAGAAGCTCGTCCAGCGCGCGCGGCACGTCGAGGTGCAGATCCTCGGCGATCAGCACGGCAACATCGTCCACCTGTTCGAGCGCGACTGCACCGTGCAGCGGCGCAACCAGAAGGTCGTCGAGCGCGCGCCGGCCCCCTATCTCGACGCCGCCAAGCGCGCCGAGATCTGCGAGTACGGCCTGCGCATCGCCCGCTACGCCAACTACGAGTGCGCCGGCACGGTCGAGTTCCTGATGGACGTCGAAAGCGACGAATTCTACTTCATCGAGGTCAACCCGCGCGTGCAGGTCGAGCACACCGTCACCGAGGAGGTGACGGGCATCGACATCGTGAAGGCGCAGATCCGCATCGCCGAAGGGGCCCGCATCGGCGACGTCGCCGACAGCGGCGTGCCGGCGCAGCACGAGATCGGCCTCGACGGCCACGCCGTGCAGTGCCGCATCACCACCGAGGACCCGCTCAACAGCTTCGTGCCCGACTACGGCCGCATCACCGCCTATCGCGGCGCGACGGGCTTCGGCATCCGGCTCGACGGCGGCACGGCCTATTCGGGCGCGGTCATCACCCGCTTCTACGATTCGCTCCTGGAGAAGGTGACCGCCTGGGCGCCCTCGGCGGAGGAGGCGCGGCTGAGGCTCGACCGCGCGCTGCGCGAGTTCCGCATCCGCGGCGTCGCCACCAACCTCGCCTTCGTCGAGAACCTCATCAGCCACCCGCAGTTCGTGAACGCGACCTACACCACGAAGTTCATCGACGACACGCCGGAGCTCTTCCAGTTCAAGGCCCGACGGGACCGCGCCACCAAGATCCTGCGCTACATCGCGGACGTCACCGTGAACGGCCATCCCGAGACCGCCGGGCGCCCCCGCCCGCCCGCGCACGCGAAGTCCCCCAAGGCGCCGGCCTGGGCGACCGAGCTGCCGCCGCCCGGCGCCTTGGGGGAC
>CAYGUQ010000119.1:0-9610 GCA_964352995.1 uncultured Rhodobacterales bacterium | reverse complement strand
GCGCGCTCCGCGCCGCGCGGGCGGCGGCGGTGCGCAACGCCGCGCTCCACGCCGCCCCCTGGGCGGAGGCGACGCGCCAGAGCGCATCCTGCGGCTGCTCGCCCGGCGGCGACGCCAGCGCGGCGACGCCGGCGCGCTGCATCTGCGCCGCGAGCGCGGGCCACAGCTCCGCCAGCAGCGTCGTCAGCGGGTCGAGGCCCGCCTCCGCGTCGCCCCGCCCATCGCCTCCGGGCGGGGCGCCCTCCGCCAAGACGCCCTCAGCCCCTGACCGCCGCCAGCGCGTCGGCGAACTGCGTCACCCCCGCGGCGTTGAGCCCGGCGACGTTCATGCGCCCGTCGCCGACGAGGTAGACGCCGTGCTCGGCGCGCATCCGCTCGACGATCTCCGACGAGAGGCCCGTCAGCGAGAACATGCCCCGATGATGCGCGATGAAGTCGAAACCGTCGTCGTTGAGCCGCTCCCGCAACGCCGCGGCGAGGTTCGAGCGGAGCGTGAGGATGCGCGCGCGCATCGCGTCGAGCTCGGCGATCCAGTCCTCGCGCAGGGCGGCGTCGCCGAGGATCGTCGAGACGACGGCGGCGCCGTGGTCGGCCGGCATCGAGTAGGTCACGCGGGCAAGGGCGCGCAGGTTGTCGCCGGCGAGGTCCGCCGCCGCCGGCGCCGCCGCCAGCACCGCCGCGCAGCCGACGCGGTCGCGGTAGAGGGCGAAGTTCTTCGAGCACGAGAGCGCGACCAGCATCTCCGGAACCGCCGCGGCGAGGATTCGCAGGCCCGTCGCGTCGGGCTCCAGCCCGTCGCCGAAGCCCTGATAGGCGAGGTCGAGGAACGGGGTGAAACCCCGGTCGACGGCGAGCGCCGCGATCTCGCGCCACTGCTCGGGCGTGAGGTCGGCGCCGGTGGGGTTGTGGCAGCAGCCGTGCAGCAGCACCACGTCGCCGGGACCAGCCTCGCTGAGCGCGCCGCGCATCGCCTCCCATGCGACGCCCACGGCGGCGGGGTCGAAGTAGGGGTAGGTGCGGAAGCCGAGCCCGGCCTGCTTCGCGATGGCGGGATGGTTCGGCCAGGTCGGGTCGGGCAGCCATACCGTCGCGCCGCGCTCGGCGCGCGCCACGAGGTCGCACAGGACGCGCACGGCGCCGGTGCCGCCGATGGTCTGAACCGCGGCGATGCGGTCCTTCGGCGCGTCGGAGCCGAAGGCGAGCTCGACCATCGCTGCGCAGAACGCCGGGTCGCCGGCGGGGCTGAGATAGGCCTTGGTGGGCTGGGTCTCGACCAGGCGGCGCTCGGCGGTCTTCACCGCGCGCAGGATCGGCGTCCGGCCGGCTTCGTCCTTGTAGACGCCAACGCCGAGGTCGAGCTTCGCTTCGCGCGGGTCGGCGCGGAAGGCGGCGTTGAGCGCCAGGATCTGGTCGGGTTTGGAGGGGTGCAGGGTCTCGAACATGTCTCACCTCGGCGGCGCGCGCAGCGGGCGTGCGGCTGCGCATTGGAACGGTCGCGCATGGGCGCGTGGGCGCTGGCTTCTGTCCCTTGCGCGCAGCGGCGCAGCGGCGCAAGAGGGTGCGCCCCGCACCCAGCAACAACGTCGGCCCCATGTCGTCCAATCCGCAACATCCCCTGCGACAGCGCGTCGCGCAGTGGTGCTTCGCGCTGCTGCTCGGCGCGGTCGGCGGGGTCGTGGCGCTCACTCTGGGCGCGCCGCTGCCGTGGCTGCTCGGGGGGCTGTTCGCGACCGGAGCCGCGGCGACGGCCAATATCCGCGCCTTCGGCGGCCCCGTCGCGTTTCCCCAGACGGCGCGGCTCGTCTTCATTCCCGTGATCGGGGTGCTGATCGGCGGCGCCGTGACGGCGGAGCTCGCCACCGCGGCGCTCGGCTGGTGGCACGCCGCGCTGGGCGTGGCGGTCTTCGTCTGTCTTGCCCACTGGGTGAACTATCAGGTCTTTCGCCGCGTGGGCGGCCTCTCGCGCGAGACGGCGTTCTTCGCGGGGATGCCGGGCGGGCTGATCGAGTCGATCGAGCTCGGTTCGAAGGCCGGGGCCGACACGCGCGACCTGAGCGCGCTGCAGTTCGCGCGCATCGCCGTCACCGTCACGCTGATCCCGCTCGCGTTCATGTTCACCGAGGGGCAGGCCGTCGGCAGCGCCGGCGGCGCCCGCTTCGCGGCGGCCGGCGCGTTGACGCTGAACGATTTTCTTCTTCTGACAGGCGCCGGCGTCGTCGGCTTTTTCGGGGCGCGCGCGATCAGGCTGCCCGCCGGGCAGATCCTCGGGCCGATCGTCGTCAGCGGCCTGATCCACGCGCTGGGCTGGACCCATGCGGCGCCGCCCGACTGGCTGGTGAGCGTCTCGCAGCTCGTCGTGGGGGTGAGTCTGGGGCAGCGGTTCACCGGGATGCGGCCGGCCGCGCTCGGCCGGTGCTTCGCGCTGTCGCTCGTCTCCGTCGGCGCGATGATGGCGGTCGCCGCCGTGATCGCGGCGCCGCTGGCGATGACGGGCGCGGCGCCCTTCGCGATCATGCTCATCGCGCTCGCCCCCGGCGGCGTCGTGGAGATGGGTCTGATCGCGCTGTCGCTCGGGGCGGACCCGATCTTCGTGACGTTCTGCCATCTGGTCCGCATTCTGGTGACCGTGGCGGTGGCGACGACCGCATGGAGGCGGATGAACCCGCCCGGCTGAATTTCGGCGACTTTTTTCGCGGACCGGGCCGGGGCGCGGCTATTTCGCGCTTGCAACAATATTGCGCGACTTAAGCCCAAGTCGTATGCACATGAACTCACGGCCCAGCATGGGCCACGGGGGGACGCAGGCGCGGCGGCAGTGCCGCACCTGCGAAATAGGCGGGGCGGGAACGCCGGACATGGCAAACCGGACGAGGCGTCGGCAGGCTGGCGTAGCGTTCACAACAACGACTTAGGGGGAGTACATGGCGATCAAGACTGACGGCGTGGCCTATTGGAAGGCCAACATCCGTCTCGTGACGGTCTGTCTGATAATTTGGGCGGTGGTGTCCTTCGGCTTCGGCATCATTCTTCGCCCGCTGCTGTCCGGCATCAGCATCGGCGGCACCGATCTGGGCTTCTGGTTCGCCCAGCAGGGGTCGATCCTCGTGTTCCTGGCGCTGATCTTCTTCTACGCGTTCCGGATGAATGCGATCGACCGCGCCCACGGCGTGGACGAAGAATAATCGGCGGCGGGAAAGCGGAGAGAGTCCAATGGATCAATTTACACTCAACCTGATCGTCGTGGGCGCGACGTTCGCCCTCTACATCGGCATCGCGATCTGGGCGCGCGCCGGCTCGACGGCGGAGTTCTACGCCGCCGGCCAGGGCGTCCATCCCGTCACGAACGGCATGGCGACGGCGGCCGACTGGATGTCGGCGGCCTCCTTCATCTCGATGGCCGGCCTCATCGCCTTCACCGGCTACGACAACTCGTCGTTCCTGATGGGCTGGACCGGCGGCTACGTGCTGCTCGCGATGCTGCTCGCGCCCTATCTGCGCAAGTTCGGCAAGTTCACGGTGCCCGAGTTCATCGGCGACCGCTTCTACAGCCCGACGGCGCGGCTCGTGGCGGTGATCTGCCTCATCGTCGCGTCGGTGACCTACGTCATCGGCCAGATGACCGGCGTGGGCGTGACCTTCGCGCGCTTTCTGGAGGTCTCCAACGACACCGGCCTCTACATCGGCGCCGTCATCGTGTTCGCCTATGCGGTTCTCGGCGGCATGAAGGGCATCACCTACACGCAGGTCGCGCAGTACGTCGTGCTGATCGTCGCCTACACCATCCCCGCGATCTTCATCTCGCTCCAGCTCACCGGCAACGTGCTGCCGCAGATGGGCCTTTTCGGCACGCATGAAGCCTCCGGCCTGCCGCTTCTGACCAAGCTGGACCAGGTGCTCACCGACCTCGGCTTCAACTCCTACACCGGCCATCACACCAACACGCTGAACCTGGTGCTGTTCACGCTGTCGCTGATGATCGGCACCGCGGGTCTGCCCCACGTCATCGTGCGCTTCTTCACGGTGCCCAAGGTCTCCGACGCGCGCTGGTCGGCCGGCTGGGCGCTGGTCTTCATCGCGCTGCTCTACACCGTGGCCCCGGCCGTGGGCGCCATGGCGCGTCTCAACATCATCGACACCATCTATCCCAACGGCCCGCAGAACGAGGCGCTGCTCTACGAGGAACGCCCGGACTGGATGAAGAACTGGGAGCTGACCGGCCTGCTGAGCTTCGAGGACAAGAACGGCGACGGCCGCATCCAGAGCTACAACGCCGGCAACGAGGCGTTCGCCGCCACCGCGGCCGAGCGCGGCTGGGCCGGGGACGAACTGTCGATCAACCGCGACATCCTCGTGCTGGCCAACCCCGAGATCGCGCGTCTTCCGGGCTGGGTGATCGCCATCGTCGCCGCCGGCGGCCTCGCCGCGGCGCTCTCCACCGCCGCCGGCCTGCTGCTCGCCATCTCCTCGGCGATCAGCCACGACCTCATCAAGGGCACGCTCAACCCGGACATCTCCGAGGCGGGCGAACTCCTGGCCGCGCGGATATCGATGGGCGGCGCCATCGCGGTGGCGACCTATCTCGGGTTGAACCCGCCGGGCTTCGCGGCGCAGACGGTTGCGCTCGCGTTCGGCCTTGCGGCGGCGTCGATCTTCCCGGCGCTGATGATGGGCATCTTCATGAAGCGCATCAACGACAAGGGCGCCATCGCCGGCATGCTGGCGGGCCTGCTTTTCACGCTCGTCTACATCTTCGTCTACAAGGGCTGGTTCTTCATCCCCGGCACCAACCAGCTGCCGGACAACGCCGCGAACTGGATCTTCGGCATCTCGCCGCTGTCCATCGGCTCGATCGGCGCGCTGCTCAACTTCGCCGTGGCCTACTTCGTGTCGAATGCGACCGAGGAGCCGCCGCAGGAAATCCAGGATCTCGTAGAGAGCATCCGCATTCCCCGCGGCGCGGGTCAGGCCACCGGCCACTGACCGCCTGAGCGACGCGCGCCGCCGGCGCGCCCTGCGACCGGCGGGCCCCTTGCGGGGCCCGCCTTTTTCTTGGGACGCTCCCGGGAGCGGAGACAGCGATGCCGGAGGCGACCATGCCCGCTGAGCCAGACAGGCCCGAGGCCCGCAGCGCGTCGGCGGCGGAATTCCTCGACATGTTCGGCGCCCGCGCGCCCTTCGCGGCCCTCGGCGAGACGGCCCGAACGACGCTCACCGCCGATCTCGCCCGCGTGGAGTTCGAGGCCGGCGCGCTGATCCACGCCGCCGGCGAACCCGTGGCGCGCATATACGCCATCCGCAGCGGCGTGGTGCGCCTGATCGCGCCGGGCGGTGCGCTGCCCACGGCGATCGGCCCCGGCGAGTTCTTCGGCGCGCGGAGCCTCCTGCGCTCCGGCGTCGCCGCGTCGACCGCGGAGGCGGCGGAGGCCTGCGCCCTCTACGCCGTGCCGGCCTCCGCCTTCCGGGCGGTCTGCGACGCCGCGCCGGGTTTCGCCGCGTTCTTCGACCACGCCCGCGCGGCCGAGCCGGGCCGCACGGCGGACCCGCTGCTCTCCGAGAAGATCGGCGCCCTCATGACGCCCGATCCCGTCGCCGTCTCGCCTGACGCCACGGTGCGCGCGGCGGCGGCGCTGATCCGCGAGCACGACATCTCCTGCCTGCCGGTCACCGAGGACGGGCGGCTCGTCGGCATCCTGACCACCGGCGACCTCGCCGACCGGGTGCTCGCCGAGGGCCTTGGCGGCGAGACGCCGGTGCGCGCCGCGATGACGCCGGACCCGATGACCGTGGCGCCCGACGCGCTGGCCTTCGACGCGCTGGTCCTGATGACGGAGCGCCGCATCTCGCACCTGCCGGTGGCTGAGGGCGGGCGGCTGGTGGGCGTGCTGACCTCGACCAATCTCGTGCAGCGGCAGGCGAGCTCGGCGGTGTTTCTCGTCGGCGACATCGCCAAGCGCTCGCGCTTCGAGGACTTCGCGGCCATCGTCGCGCGGGCGCCGGGCGTTCTGGCGCAGATGGTCGGCGGCGGCGCCTCCGCCTATGACGTCGGCCGCATCATGACGACGGTGTCCGACGCGCTGACCCGCCGCCTGCTGGCGCTCGCGGAGGCCGATCTGGGGCCGGCGCCGGTCGGCTGGTGCTGGGCGGCCTGCGGCAGCCAGGGCCGGCGCGAGCAGACCGGCGTCTCGGATCAGGACAACTGCCTCATCCTCGACGACGGCTACGACGAGGCCGAGCACGGCGCCTATTTCGAGAAGCTGGCGCGCTTCGTCAGCGACGGGCTGGACGCCGCGGGCTACGTCTACTGCCCCGGCGACATGATGGCGACGAACCCGCGCTGGCGGCAGCCCGAAGCCGTCTGGCGGGGCTATTTCCGCAAATGGATCGGCAAGCCCGACGACGAGGCGCAGATGCTCGCCTCGGTCATGTTCGATCTGCGCGCCATCGCCGGGCGCGAGGAGCTGCTGGGCCGGCTTCAGGGCGAGACGCTGGCGGCGGCGCGCAAGAACTCGATCTTCCGCGCGCACATGGTCCGCAACTCGCTCAAGCACCAGCCGCCGCTCGGCCTGTTCCGCGGGCTCTCGCTGATCCGCAGCGGCGAGCACAAGGACCGCATCGACATGAAGCACGCCGGCGTCGTGCCGGTGGTCGACCTGGCGCGGCTCTATGCGCTGGGGGCGGGGCTGACGGCGGTGAACACGCGCGAGCGACTGCTCGCGGCGAAGGCTGGGGGCGTGATCAGCCAGGCCGGCGCCCGCGACCTGATCGACGCCTACGACCTGATCGCCGACGCGCGGCTGCGCCATCAGGCGCGGCTGATCCGCGCCGGGAGCAGGCCGGACAACTTCATGGCGCCGGGGGATCTCTCCGATCTCGAGCGCAACCATCTCAAGGACGCATTCCAGGTGATCAAGACCATGCAGGCGGCTGCGGCCAACGCCCTGAGCACGGGCGCCTGAGCCCATGGCGATGACCCTGCTCGGCGCCGTCGCCGTCGCCATCCTGGCCGCCTGCGTGGCCTTCATCTTCAGGCGCGCGACCGGGATCAACGCGCGCTGGATCATCCCGGCCTCGGCCGGCGGGGCGATGCTCGCCTTCACGCTGTGGAACGACTATTCGTGGTACGGCCGCGTCGCCGACGGGCTGCCGGCCGACGTGACGGTGGCGCGGACCTTCGAGACCTCCAACGTCATGCAGCCGTGGAGCCTCGTGGCGCCCATCACCACGCGGTTCCAGGCGGTGAACGTCGGCGGCCGGCAGCGCAGCGAGGCGTCGCCGAGGGTGGTTCGCGCCGAGGTCTTCCTCGTCGCGCGCTGGCAGCCGACCTTCACGACGCTTCAGGTCTTCGACTGCGACCTTGGAAGACGGGCCGACGCGGTTGACGCCACGGGCGAGGACGGCCTGCCTCCCGACGCGGCGTGGACCGAGGTGGGCCTTGAGGACGCGCTGCTGCGCGCCGCCTGCGCCGGGGTCTGAGACGCCCGCCGAGCCGCCGGGCCCCTCTGCCGGAGCCATGCCGCGGTTCGCGCCCGAACGAACCGGCGCGCGCGTCGCGCGGCGTTTTGCGCTGGCGGCTCCGAGGCCCGGAGGGGTACTCTTGAGCGCAACAAGGGCGGTCAACGCCCCGTACGACGCTTCGGGAGGCGACGTCCATGATGCAGCGCATCGCCGCGCGCTTCAGTCTGCGCCTGCGCGTTTTCCTGTTCTTCGCCCTGATCGGCGTCGGAGGGCTGGCGCTCGCCGTCGGCGCGCTGGTCGCCGCCGGGTGGGACGCTCCCGCTGAGACGCGCCGCGCGCTGGCGCTATGGGGCGGCGGGGCCGCCGCAGCGACGCTCGGACTGGTGGTCTGGGTCTGGCTGATGTTCGACGAGCATGTCGCGCGCCCGGTCGAGCGCATCGGCCGCGCGGCGCTGGCGGCGGCCCATGGCGGCGCTCCCAGCGTCGACGCGCGCTCGGCCGCCTATCTCGGCCCGCTCGGGGACGGCGCCGCCGCCGCGGCCGGAGCGCTGGCTGAAGCGCGCGCGCAAACTGCGACCGCCGTCGAGGCGGCGACGCAGGAGGCCGCGCGGCGACGGCGGCAGCTCGAGACGGTGCTGCGGGACCTCAACCACGCCGTGACGCTCTGCACGCTCGAGCACCGCGTGCTGCTCTACAACGCCCGCGCCGCCGCGCTGCTGGAGCGCTGCGGGGTGGTGGGCCTCGGCCGCTCGCTGCTGGAGCTTCTCGCCGCGCAGCCGTTGGAGCACGCGCTGGACAGCGTGCGCCGCCGCTTCGACGAGGGGCGCTGGCGCGATCAGGCGGACGGCCTCTCGGCGCCCTTCGTCGTAGCCACGGCGGATGGTCGGATGACGCTGCAGGGCCGGCTCACCCTGATGCCCGACCCCGACCAGGCGTCGGCGTCAGGCTACATCGTCACCTTCGACGACGCGACGGGCGCCCACGAGGCGCGGCTCACGCGGGACCGCGCCCTGCGGCGGGGCCTTGACGAGATCGAGGCCGCGCTCGGCGAGCCCGAACTCGCCCGCGAGGCGCTGGCGCGGTTGGCGGCCGAGGCGGCGGCGCTGAGCGCGGCGGACTGGCCGCGCGCCGACGTCTACTCGACGACCCTCTGGACCTCGATCATCCGCCGCCGCACCGGCGCGCAGAACTTCTCCGCCGAGATCGTCGGCCAGCCCTGCTGGCTGCGCTGCGACAGCGTCGGCGTGGTGGAGATGCTCGACACGCTGCTCAACAGGCTCGCCGATGCGCTGGGCGTGCGCGCGTTCAGCCTCTCGGCGACGCCGCAGCGCATGCGGCTCGTCGCGCCGGGCGAGACGGTGGAGCCCCTGGTGACGCTGCGCCTCGGCTGGCGCGGCCCGGCGGCGCCGTCGGCGCTGCTCGACGGGTGGCTGCGCGAGGGCCTCGATGCGGCGATCGGCGGGGCGACGCCGGCGGAGCTTCTGGCGGCGCATGGCGCCCGCCTGGAGGCGGTCTCCGGGCCGGAGGCCGATGAGCATGCGCTGGAGCTCGCGCTCCCCGGCGCCTCCAGCGCCCATCTCGCCGCGCCCGCCCGCGCCCCGGCGCGGCCGGAGTTCTACGACTTCGACCTGCTCGACAGGCCGCTCGCCGCCGACGCGCACCCCGACGCGCCGCTGCGCGCGCTCAGCTACGTCGTCTTCGACACCGAGACGACGGGGCTGGAGCCAGCGCGCGGCGACCGGATCGTGCAGATCGCCGGCGTGCGGATCGTCAACGGCCGCGTCCTGAAGGGCGAGCGCTTCGACGAACTGGTGAACCCGGGCCGTCGCATCCCGGTCGCGGCGACGCGGATTCACGGCGTCGACAACCGGATGGTCGAAGCGGCGCCGCCCGCCGCGGAGGTGCTGCGCCGGTTCCACGCCTTCTGTTCTGGCGCGGTGCTGGTGGCGCATAACGCCGCCTTCGACATGCGCTTTCTGGCGCAGGAGGCGCCGGAGAGCGGGCCGCGCTTCGATCATGCGGTGCTCGACACGGTTCTGCTGGCGGCGCATCTGAACGGGCAGGACGACAGCCTCACGCTCGACGCGCTGGCGGAGCGCTTTGCGGTGGACCTGCCGGCGGCCAGCCGTCACACCGCGCTCGGCGACAGCCTTGC
>CAYGUQ010000118.1:0-9667 GCA_964352995.1 uncultured Rhodobacterales bacterium | reverse complement strand
ATGAGGAAGCCCCGCGCCGGCGGCAGCGCAAGGCCGCCCTTGTCTCCGAAATCCGCCGCATAGGCCGCGTTCGCCGCCTCGACGTCGCCCTTGATCGCGCTCATCGCCTGTCTCCCCCCGCTCCGGCGCGCAGTCGCCGGGCGGCGCGAGGATGCGCAGCGACGGACCCAGCGCGCAACGGCGTTCGCAGGGCGCCCTTCTCCGCCCCCGGAATTCGCGCTAACTCGGGCGCATGGACAGGAAAGATGAAATTGTTCTCGTCACGGGCGCCTCGCGCGGTCTCGGCTATGCGCTCGCGCTGGCGGAAGCCGCGCGCGGCGCCCATGTCGTCGCGCTCGCGCGCACGGTCGGCGGGCTGGAGGAGCTCGACGACGCGGTGAAGGCGGCCGGCGGCGCCGCGACGCTCACGCCTCTCGACGTCGCCGACGACGACGGGCTGGCGCGGCTCGGCGCCGCGATCCACCAGCGCTGGGGCCGGCTCGACCGCTGGCTGCACTGCGCCGTGCACGCCCCGCCCTGCGCGCCGGCGAGCCACGCGGAGGCGAAGGACGTCGACCGCGCCATGGCGGTCAACGCGCGGGCGACCCAGCGGCTGATCCGCGTGCTCGACCCGCTGCTGCGCGCCGCCCCCGCCGGCGCGGCCGTCCTCATGGACGACAGGACGGAGGACCGGCCCTTCTTCGCGCCCTACGCCGCCAGCAAGACGGCGGCCCGCGTCTGGTGGTCCGCCTGGGCGCTGGAGACGGCGAAGTCGCCGCTGCGCGTGCGCCTCGCCCTGCCCCCGCCGATGGCGACCGCCACCCGCGCGCGCTTCTTCCCCGGCGAGGACCGCGAGCGTCTGGCGCGGCCGGCGGAGGTCGCGGGGCGGATGCTGGCGGCGCTGGCGCAGGGCGGCGGCGACGAGATCGATCTGAGGGAAAGGCTGGCGGCGTGAGCGCTGAACTGAAGGGAAAGGCGGCGCTCGTCACCGGCGCCTCGCGCGGCATCGGCGCGGCCGCGGCCGCGGCGCTGGCCGACGCCGGCGTCGCGGTGACGCTCGCCGCGCGCAGCGTGGCGGAGGCGGAGACGCACTCCGAGACGATCCGCGCAGCCGGCGGCCGGGCCCAGGCGCTGGCCTGCGACGTGGCCGACGCCGCGGCCGTGGAGGCCGCCGTCGCCGCGACCGAGCAGGCGTTCGGCCGCTTCGACATCCTCGTGAACAACGCCGGACTCATCGACCCCATCGGGCGGCTCGCCGACGTCGACCCGGAGGCCTGGGGCAAGGTGATCGACGTCAACGTGAAGGGCGTCTACCACGGCCTGCGCGCGGCCCTGCCCCGCATGGCGGCCCAGGGCGCCGGCGTGGTGGTCAACATCAGCTCGGGCGCGGCGACGAATCCGCTGGAGGGCTGGGCGCACTACTGCGCCTCGAAGGCCGCCGCGCTCATGCTGACGCGCTGCGCGCATCTGGAGTACGGCGACAAGGGCGTGCGCGTGGTCGGCCTGAGCCCGGGCACCGTCGCGACCTACATGCAGGAGACGATCCGCGCCTCGGGGGTGAACGCCGTCAGCCGGCTCGACTGGTCGGCGCATATCCCGCCCGAGTGGCCGGCGCGCGCGGTCGTCTGGCTCTGCACGGGCGACGCGCGCGAGTTCGACGGCGCCGACGTCTCGCTGCGGCACGAGGAGATCCGTCGGCGCGTCGGTCTGATCCCGTGACCGGCGCGGCCGGGGACATGTAAGGCGACAGGCCCATGGCGATCTGGCGGAGGGTCCGCGTCGCGGCCTGCCTCGCGGCCGCCGCGGCGTCGGAGGCGGGGGCTGAGGATGCAATCAGCGGCGCGGTGATCGGCGCCAACCTGCGAAGCCGGATCAACGGCGTCCTGCAAGTGCTTTCCTTCACCGCCATTCCCGACAGCACGACCTCGGCGCTAAGCATCAGCAGCGACGGGACCGGGAACCCGCATTTCGCGCAGACGCAGTTCGGCGGGGCCTTTACGGTGAGCGACGGCCTGCCGCTCTACCTTGAGGGCTTTCTCGGCGCGACGCGCTACGACCCCGAGTTCGTGTTCAGCGGCGGCGAGAGCGAGCGGCGCATCCCGACGCGCTGGACCGGCGTGACCGCGACGGCCGGCGTCGGCTACGACTTCCCCATCGGCGCAGGCTGGGTGTTCCGCCCCATCGTCAACGGCATGCTCGGCTACGTCGCAAGCGACCTCAAGCTGCTGACCTTCGTGATCGATCGCCAGGCCGACGCGGACCTCGACTTTCTCGACGGGGGCGACGCCTTCGCGGCCGGCGCGGGCGGGTCTCTCATGCTGGACTACGAGTTCAAGTCCGAGGCCTACGAGGCGGACGTCGAGCTGCGCTTCACGAGCCTGCACCTGCGGAGCGTCGGCGCCGACGCCGTCGAGGGCCAGGCCCACGGTCAGACGGCGGCGCTCTGGACGCGCCTGCGCTATCCGACCGGCCTGCGGGCCTTCGACGCGCCGGTCCGCGCCGTGCTGGAGGGCGCGCATTCCAGCTTTCTCGGCGCCAACCGCGGCGCGCTCGGCTTCACCGACCTCAGCCAGCTCGGCTTCGGCGTGGAGTTCGACACCGGGCGGCAGGGGATACCGCTGACGCGGACGCGCATCGTCGGCCGCTACGTCTTCGGCGAGAACGTCTCGGGCTTCGGCGTGGGCCTGGGCATCACCTTCTGAGCGCCGCCTGCGCCGCGAAAACGTCCGAAGGGTGATCTGCGTCACTGCGACCGGCGACCGGCGCGCTATGGTCGGATCGCGGCGCCAGGCTGGGGAGAATCGGCGGATGACCGAAATAGTTCGTCGCGCGGAAGAGATCCGCCAGCAGGTCGAGCGCGAGAACGGCGCCGACAACGCGGAGGCGCTGGCGCGGGTGTTCGAGGACGACGCGGTCGACGAGGTCCCGCTGCGCGGCTCGGCCCGGCCGGGCGGCGGCGCGCATACGAGCGCCGCGACCGAGGCGCAGACGCGGCTGGAGAGCATTCTCGCCGCGACCTCAAGCGGCCCCGGCCTGCATTTCGCGACGTTCGGAAACTGGGACCATGCGGGCTTCAAGACGCGCTACCGCGACCCGCACCCGTCGAGCAGCCGGCAGGTCGGCCACTACCTGACGGCGGTGCATCTCGGCTACGCGCCGGAGGTGCTGGGCGAGGCGGTCGAGGCGCGTCGCGGCTCGATGATGCTGCTGCACGCGCTCGGCGGGCTTGCGGGGCTCGCCGTCTACTGGGCGGACCCGTTCCGCATTCGACCGGAGAACCACGAAGAGCACGAATCGCTCGCGATAAGGCTCATGGTCGGCCACGAGCTGACGCCGGACGGCGGGGTCGCCGGCGAGGCGCGCACGGTCTGGGCCGGCACCATGGGCGACGGCGAGGCGGTCTTCCGCCGCGCGCTGCGCGAGCTCGCCGATCTCGACGACATGGACGTGCCGGCCGCCGAGGCGGTGCTCCGCGCCAGCCCGATCGACGACACGCTGGAGGGCAACAGCCGGCAGGACATGATCCTGACGCTCGTCGGCTGCCGCTTCGGCATGGCGGTGCGCAACGGCGAGATCGCGACGCGCGCGGCCGCCGCAGCGTTCACCCGGCGCGAGCTCAGCGCCGCCGGCTGACGCTACTCCGCCGCCTCCGCGCCGAGAAAGCCGCCGGACTGCCGCGCCCAGAGCTGGGCGTAGAGCCCGCCCTTGGCCAGCAGCGCGGCGTGCGGGCCCTGCTCCACCACGCGGCCCTGATCGAGCACCAGCACCCGGTCCATCGCCGCGATTGTGCTGAGGCGGTGCGCGATGGCCAGCACCGTCTTGTCGCGCATGACCTCCTCCAGCGCCGCCTGGATGTCGGCCTCGACCTCCGAATCGAGCGCCGAGGTGGCTTCGTCGAGCATCAGGATGGGCGCGTCCTTCAGGATCGCGCGGGCGAGCGCGATGCGCTGGCGCTGCCCGCCGGAGAGCTTCACGCCGCGCTCGCCGAGATGGGCGGCGTAGCCGGTGCGCCCCCGGCCGTCGCGCAGCCCCTCGATGAAGTCGTGCGCGCGGGCGCGTCTCGCCGCCTCCATCGCCGCCTCCAGCCCGGCCTCCGGTCGACCGTAGAGGATGTTGGCCAGGGCCGAGCGGTTGAAGATCGCCGTCTCCTGCGTGACCGTGCCGACGGCGCGGCGCAGGCCGTCCTGCGTCAGGTCGCGGATGTCGACGCCGTCGAGCGTCACGCGGCCCTGCTCGACGTCGTAGAGCCGCAGCAGCAGCGAGACCGCGGTGGACTTGCCCGCGCCCGAGCGCCCCACCAGCGCGACCTTCTCCCCCGCGGCGATGTCGACGTCGAGCCCGGCCACGCCGCCGGTCTCGCGGCCGTATCGGAAGGTCACGCGCTCGAACCGCACCCGGCCGGTCACCGGCGCGGGGTCCTTCGCTCCGGGCCGGTCTGTGATGTCGTGGCGGGGGGAAAGCGTCTGCGCGCCGTCCTCGATCGTGCCGATCTCGCCGAAGATGCTGAGCGCGGAGAACGCGATCCAGTTCGACATGTTGGTGAGGCGGAAGGTCAGCATCGCCGCCATGGCGACGACGCCGATGCTCGCGGAGCCGCCCTGCCAGAGCCACAGCGCCCCGCCGATCAGCGCCAGCGTCACCAGCACGTTGAGGATGTTGAGCAGCACGCGCATCGCCATCATGGCGCGGCCGAAGCCGAGCGCGGCCTCGCGATACCGCGCCAGCGCAGCCTTCGCGCTCTCCTCCTCGCGCCGGGCGTGGGCGAAGAGCTTGACGGTCTTCATGTGGCTGAGGCTGTCGACCAGCCGGCCCGTCACCGCGGCCCGCGCCGCCGCCCGCGCCTGCGAGCGCGCCCGCACCAGCGGCACGCCCCAGCGCAGGGCGAGGCCGAAGCCGGCGGCCCAGAGCAGCGTGACCGCGGCGAGCCACGGCTCCGCCACGGCCAGCAGCAGCGCCATGGTCGCGACGTAGCTGACGAGCATGCCGAGGGTGCTCAGCGTGTCCATCGTGACGGCGGTGGTGGCGTTCGCCGTCTGCATCTGCTTCTGCGCGATGCGGCCGGTGAAATCCTCCTCGAAGAAGCGCATCGACTGCCCGAGCGTGTGGCGATGCAGCCGCCAGATCACGAGCTGGTTGAGCGTCGGGCCGAAGGTAAGCGAGGTCAGGGCGTTCTGGCCGAGCTGCGCCAGCGGCTTGGCGACGACGACGCCAAAGCCCAGCGCCGCGAGCCACGGCCATTCGTCGACGAAGAACCGCTCGGGCCCGGCGGCCGCGGCGCGGTCGACGAGCCCGCCGATCAGCGCGTAGACCAGCGCCTCCGCCGCCCCGAGCACGAGCGAGACGATCCCCAGCAGCACGACCGCCGGCCGCGCGTCCGCGAGCGCCCAGCGCAGGAACGGGACGAGCGCGCGCGGCGGCTCGGCGACGGCGTAGGGGCCGAAGGGGTCGATGATCCGCTCAAACGGCGCGAAGAGCCGCTGGAACGGCGTCGCGCCGTGCAGGGCGGCTTCCCGGTTGTCGTGGGCGTCGTCAGGCATCGCGGTTTCTCCCCTCGTCGTCCCACACTTAGGGCCCCTCGCCCGGCCCGACATGCCGGTCCGTCCCCGAAAACCCCTTAATGTCCGCTTAGGTAATTAAACAACTTTGGTAACCACGAAATCGTTTCAAATTTTCAAACAACATCGCTACAACCCTCGCTAGTAGCGTAATCGAGTTGTGGAGTTCCAAAAATGAAAACCCTGGTGATCGGCCTCGCCTTCGGTCTGCTCGCGGCGTCTGCTTCGGCGGCGACGGTGTCGGTAGTGAAGACCGCGCTGCCGATCGACCCTGTCGAGGCGCAGAGCGCGGTGCTGGCGCCGACCAGCTTCACCGCCGGCGCGTTCCTCGCCAACCAGACCGGCTCCGTCGGCGGCGTGCGCCGTTCGCCCTACGACACCGTCTCGGGCCTCGCCGCCACCGGCGTCTACAACAGCGTCCAGCGCGGCGGCTCCGCCACCTACCTGTTCGGCGCGGCGCAGGACAGCTTCTCGATCCTCTGGGGTTCGCCCGACAGCTACAACACGCTGTCCTTCTTCCTCGACGGCTCGCAGATCGACCTCGGCGCGGCGACGGGCGTCAGCGGCATGTCGATCACCGGGGCCGAGGTCGCCGCGCTGCCGCTTGCTCAGGCCCAGCAGGTCGGTCTCGCCCAGATCCTGTTCAGCGGCTTCCTGTTCGACGAGGTCGTGCTGGCGTCCGGCGCCAACGCGTTCGAGTACGGCCTGGTCTCGTCCACGCCGGCGCCCGCGCCCGTTCCGCTGCCGGCCGCAGCATGGCTGCTCGCCGCGGGTCTTGGCGCGCTCGGCCTTCTGCGCCGCCGCGCGACGGCCTGAGCGCCGACCGCTGACAGCGTTTCGACGATCTCCGCCCTCCCCGCGCGACGCCGGCGCCGGGAGGGCGCTTCGTCGCGCGGTCACTCGGCGGCCTCGGCGCCCGCATCCTCAAGCCCGATGAAGCCGCCCGACTGGCGCGCCCAGAAGCCGGCGTAGAGGCCGCCCGCCGCAAGGAGCTCGGCGTGCGGCCCCTGCTCCGCCACGCGGCCGCCGTCCAGCACCACGATGCGGTCCATCTGCGCGATGGTGCTGAGCCGGTGCGCGATGGCGATCACGGTCTTTCCCGCCATCAGGCCGGTCAGGGCCGCCTGGATCTCCGCCTCCACCTCCGAATCGAGCGCCGAGGTGGCCTCGTCGAGCACGAGGATCGGCGCGTCCTTCAGCACCACCCGCGCCAGCGCGACCCGCTGGCGCTGGCCGCCCGAAAGCTTCACGCCGCGCTCGCCGACATGGGCGTCGTAGCCCGTGCGGCCGTTGAGGTCGCGCAGACCGAGGATGAAGTCGTGCGCCGAGACGCGCCGCGCCGCGGCGACCATCTCGGCCTCTCCCGCCTCGGGCCGGCCGTAGAGGATGTTGTCGCGCACCGAGCGGTGCAGGAGCGCGGTGTCCTGCGTGACCATGCCGATCTGGCGGCGCAGGCTGTCCTGCGTCACGGTGCGCACGTCCTGCCCGTCGATCTCGATGCGGCCGGCCTCGGGGTCCTGGAAGCGCAGGAGCAGGTTGACCAGCGTCGACTTGCCGGCGCCGGAGCGGCCGACGAGGCCCACGCGCTCGCCGGGGCGGATGACGAGGTCGATCCCCTCCAGCCCGCCGGCGCGCTTGCCGTAGTGGTGGCGCAGGCCGCGGAAGGCGATCTCGCCGCCGTCGACCCTCATCTGCGGCGCGCCGGGCGCGTCGGTCACGTCATGGGGCTGGGAGATGCTCTCCATCCCCTCGCGGATGACGCCGGCGTGCTGGAAAAGCTGCGAGGTGACCCACATGATCCAGCCGGTCATGCCGTTCAGCCGCAGCGTCAGCGCCGCCGCGGCGCTGACCGCGCCGATGGAGGCGTCGCCGAGCGACCAGAGCCAGATCGCCGCGCCGACGACCGCGACGATGACGAGCCCGTTGACCGTGGCGATGCCCGCCATCATCAGCGTCATCAGCCGCAGCATCCGCGCGAAGCGCAGCCGGGAAGACTTCATCGCCGAGAGGGCGAAGGCCTCCTCCCGCCGACCGTGGGCGAAGAGCTTGACGGTCGCGATGTTGCTGTAGCTGTCGACGATGCGCCCCGTAAGCGTCGACCGCGCGGCGGAGTACTTCTGCGAGGCGCGGCCGATCGCCGGGATCAGCGCGCGCAGCAGCGCCAGATAGATGAAGAGCCACAGCAGCAGCGGGATCGAGAGCCGCCAGTCGATCTCCGACAGCACCAGCAGCGCGCCGATGAAGTAGGCCGCGGCGTACCACAGCGCCTCGAAGCTCATGAAGGCGCTGTCCTCGACGGCCGGCCCGGTCTGCATCACCCGGTTCGCGAGCCGGCCCGCGAAGTCGTTCTGGTGAAAGCCGATGGACTGGCCGAGCAGGTGCCGGTGCGCGCGCCAGCGCACCCGCTCCAGCAGGTTGGTGGAGAGCGCCTGGTTCAGCAGCAGGTGGTTGAGCGTGATCGCCACGGGCCGCAGCAGCAGCACGAAGGCGGCGATGAGCGTCAGCTCCAGCCCGTGCCGCGACCAGAAGCCGGCCTCGCCCTCGGCGAGAAGGTCGACGACATGGCCGGCGTAGTAGATCAGCCCGGTCTCGACCAGCGCGGTGGCGAGCCCGGTGAGGGTGATGAAGCCGAGCACCCGCCGGAACGGGCGCAGGTGATCGGCCATGTAGGCCCAGAACGTGGCTGGCGGGGCGGTCTCGGGCATGCCGTCGAACGGCGCCACGAGCCTCTCGAAGAAGCGGAACATGGGATCGGTCCTGATGCGGAAGAAGTGAGACGGTCGGCCCGCGCCATGCGGGCGCGGCGGTCATGCGCCGGTCAGCGCTCCGGATCGATGCATCGAGGACCCTCCCGCAAGAGACGAAGCGCTTCCTACCGCGAATCGCCGCGGTTGTCAGCCTCGAACCGGACGCCGCGCCGGCGCCGCGTCAGTCGCCGCCGTCCGGTGCGCCGCCGATGGGCGCCACCCTGACCGCCGAGAGGCCCTCGCGCTCGGCCCGGTCGAGGTCCACCGCGCCGAAGGCGCGCGGGCGGGGGCCGTTGCGGGCCACGGCCATGAGTCTTCGCTTGCGCGAGCGCGCGAGCGTCTGGTCGATCTCGCGCAGCTCGAAGCAGCGAAAGGCGTTGCAGGTCTCGGCCCGCAGCGTCCGCGGCAGCACGCAGCCCTGCGCGCCGTGATAGACGCAGGAGCCGTGCAGCGACCGGTCGGGCAGCGCGTCGCGGTAGAGCGCCAGCATCGCCGCCGCGTCGGCCTCCGGCCGCCGGGCGCGCTGGCGGGCGATGTCCCTGGCGCTCAGGAAGGCCATGCGCCCGGCGCCGTGCTGGCAGCACCAGCCGCGGCAGGCCGCGCAGGCGGCGACGCCGGCGGCCTGCGGCGCCGCGGCGGCGGCGTCCGCTTCGTCGGTCGCCTCGTCGTCGACGGCGGGCAGCGCGAATCCGGCCGCGACGACGCCTTCGAGATGGGCGAGAAACGCCGCCTGCTGGGCGCGGTCGGCGGGCGCGAGCCGCCTTTCGGTGAAGGGCACGTCCATGGTGAGGGTGTCGCCCGGCGCGCCGCCCAGCGCGGCGCGGGCGACGGCGAGCGCAGGCTCGGCGGCTCTCAGCGCCGCGGCGCGGGCCTCAAGGCGCTCCGCCTCGCGCCGCGCGGCGACGCCCTGCACCGCCACCCGTCGCTGGGCCGCGACGCAGGCGGGCGCGGAGCAGTGGCCGCCGGAGACGGCCTCGTTGGGCGTGATCGGCGCGCCGCAGCGGGAGCAGACGCGCGGCCGAAAAGCCGTGCGGGGCGGCGCGGCGCCGGCCTCGCTCACGGTTCCCTCCGCCGCGCGGCGCGCCAGCTGCGCAGCCAGTAGAGCCAGCCGCCGATGGCGACCGCCCAGCCGAACGGATAGTAGGGCAGCACCGGCGACGGGTCGCCCGTCGCCACCAGCATCAGCGGCCCGCCGAGACCCAGCGCCGTGATCGCGACCGCCGCGACCCCGAGCCCGACCATGCCGCGCGCCCTGAGGCGCTTCGCTTCGGCTTCCGTCATCGCTCTCCTTTCCCTCCCGGAGCTTCCGCCGCGGCGTCAGTCGCCGGCGGCGGGCGCCGCGCCGCGCCGCCAGGTCTCGCGGAACCCCGCGGCGAAGCCGCCCGC
>CAYGUQ010000117.1:0-9672 GCA_964352995.1 uncultured Rhodobacterales bacterium | reverse complement strand
TTCTCGGCGGCGGGAGCTCTGGCGGCGGCGGCGGGGGCGCGAGCGTCGGCGGAGTTGGCGGCGGCGGATCGAACCCGCCGTCCGGGTCGCCCGGGGGCGATCCGCCGAGAACGCCTCCGGAGCTCCCCGAGCCTCCCGAGCCGCCCATGGTGATCCCGCTGCCCTCCGCGCTGTTGCTGGCGCTCTCCGGGTTGGGCGCACTGGCCGCGTTGAGGCGCAGGCCGCGCGCGCGTCGCGCTCAGGGCTGAGCCGGACCGGCCGCGACTCCCGCATCGAAGAGGGCGCCGATCGCGCCCGACCCCAGCCCGAGCACCTCCGCCAGCACCGCCTCGGTGTCCGCGCCCAAGAGCGGAGCCGGCGCGGGGGCCTCGCGCGCGACGCCCGAGAAGGCGAAGGGCGAGCCGGGCGTTAGCAGCGGCCCGACGCCAGGCTGCTCGATGGTCGCGAACATCGGGTTGGCTTCCGAGAGGTCGGGGTCTTCGGCGACGGCCTGCGCGAAGCTGCGGAACGGCGACCACGTGACGCCGCTGGCGTCCAGCGAAGCGGCGACCTCGGCCAGCGGGCGGGCGGCGAACCACGGAGCCATTTGCGCCGCGATCTCCTTGCGCGCCCGGAAGCGCTCGCCTTCCTCGCCGAGGTCGACGCCAAGTCGCTGCGCCAGCGCAGCGATCGCTTCGCCCGTCCCCGTCGCGCGGAGCAGCCCTTTCCACTGGCGCGCGGTGAGGCCGATGACCATCACGCGCCTGCCGTCCGCGGTCTCGAAGTCCTGCCCGAAGGCGCCGTAGAGCGCGTTGCCCGCCTTCGGCCGGTCCTCGCCGTTCACGGTCACCTCGCCGATGACGCCGAGGTTGCCGAGCATCGCCGAGGCGACGTCCTTCAGCGCCAGCGCCACCTCCTGCCCGAGGCCGGTGGCGCGGCGGCGGCGCTCCGCGGCCAGCAGGCCGAGCGCGGCCATCTGCCCGGTGATGCAGTCCCAGGCCGGCAGAACATGCGCGACCGGCTCGGTCGAGCCCTCGGGGCCTGTCGCCATCGGGAAGCCCGCGCCGGGGTTGACCGTGTAGTCCACCGCAGGCCCGCCGTCGCGCGTGCCGAGCACCGAGACGAGGATCACGTCCTCGCGCCTGGCCTTCAGCGTGTCGTAGTCGGTCCAGCCCTGCACCTTGAGGTTGGTGAGGAACATCCCGGCGTCAGGGCCCGGCGCGCAGATCAGCGCAGAGATCAGTTCCTTGCCCTCGGGCTTCGTGAAGTCGATGGCGACCGAGCGCTTGCCCTTGTTGAGCCCGGCCCAGAACAGGCTGCGGCCCTCCTTCGTGACGGGCCAGCGCTTGCTGTCGAGCCCGCCGCCGGGGAGGTCGAAGCGGATGACCTCGGCGCCCATCTGCGCCAGCGTCATGCCGGCGAGCGGCGCTGCGACGAACGCCGAGCCTTCGATCACGCGCAACCCGTCCAACTGTCCGGCCATGGCCTCGCTCCCCGTTCCGCTTCATTCGCGGCGGACCTTACCCGCGCGCCCGGCGGGCGCCAGCCTTGGCGCGGCGACGCAAGGCCGCGGCCTCAGGCGGCGCCGAGCATCCTGGCGACCATCTCGCCGGTGTCGCGCGAGAGGCCCGGCGCGGCCGCGATGCGCCGAAGCTGCTCGCGGATCAGCCGCTGGCGCGCGGCGTCGTAGATGCCCCAGGTCTCGAAGGCGCCGGCCATCCGCGCGGTCGTCTGCGGGTTCTTCGCGTCGAGCCGGATGAGCCAGTCGGCGAGGAAGGCGTAGCCGGAGCCGTCGGCGGCATGGAATGCGCTCGGGTTTCCGGCGGCGAAGGCGCCGACGAGCGAGCGGAAGCGGTTGGGGTTCAGCCAGTCGAAGAGCGGATGCTCCGTGAGCGCGCGGACGCGCTCGAGCGGCGCGCCCGCCGGGGCCATGGCCTGCACGGCGAACCACTTGTCCATCACGACGGAGTCGTCCTTCCATCGGTCGTGGAAGGCGGCAAGCGCCGAGGCGGCCTGCGGCGCGTCGGCGTGGACCAGCGCCGCAAGCGCAGGGAATGCGTCGGACATGTTGTCCGCCGTGTCGAACTGGGCCGCTGCGCGAGCGAAGTCGTCCGGCGCGCCGCGCGCGACGAGCAGCCCGAGCGCCCGGTTGCGCAGGGCCCGCCGCCCCGCGGCGGCTGCGTCGGGAGAGTAGGGGCCGGGAACGGTCATCTCCCGGTAGAGCCGCTCCAGCGCGTCGCCCATCCGGCCGGCGGCGGCCTTGCGCAGCGCGTCGCGCGCGGCGTGCAGGGCCTGCGGGTCGGCCGGCGTCCCGCGCGCGAAGGTCTCGCGCGCCAGTTCGTCCTCGCCGGGGGTCTCGAGCGCAAGCGCGCGGAACGCGGGATCCAGGCTCTCGTCGCGCGCGAGCGCGTCGAGCGCGTCGAGGAAGGCCGGATCGGCATCCGCCCCGCCGGCCATGCGCAGGGCGACGTCGACGGCGTAGGCGCGGCCGGCCTCCCATCGATTGAATGGGTCGCTGTCATGGGCCATCAGGAAGGCGCGCTCGGCGTCCGTCGTCTCGCGGAGCAGGCGCACGGGCGCTGAGAAGCCGCGCAGGAGCGAGGGGACGGGGCGGCCGGGCAGGCCTTCGAACGTCACCATGGTCTGCGCTTCCGTGAGTTCGACGACGCGGGTTCCGTCGTCGAGCAGGTCGTCGCCGTTGGCGCCGAGAAGGCCCAGCGCGACGGGGATGACGAGGGGGGCCTTCTCCGGCTGGCCGGGCGTCGGCGGCGTGCTCTGGCTGAAGGTGAGCGTGAAGCGGCCGGCGGCCGCGTCCCAGTTCTCCTCGACCCGCACCTCCGGCGTGCCGGCCTGGGACCACCAGCGCGCGAATTGCGCCAGGTCGCGGCCGGTCGCGTCCTCGAAGCAGCGGCGGAAGTCCTCGATGGTGCAGGCCTGCCCGTCGTGGCGCTCGAAGTAGAGGTCGAGCGCGCGGCGGTAGCCCTCTGCGCCGACCAGCGTGCGGAGCATCCCGATGACCTCGGCGCCCTTCTCGTAGATCGTCGCGGTGTAGAAGTTGTTGATCTCGATGTATTCCTCGGGCCGGACGGCGTGCGCCAGCGGCCCGCCGTCCTCGCGGAACTGGCGGGCGCGCAGCATCATCACGTCCTCGATGCGCTTCACGGGGGCGGAGCGCTCGTCGGCGGTGAACTGCTGGTCGCGATAGACCGTCAGCCCTTCCTTGAGGCAGAGCTGGAACCAGTCGCGGCAGGTGATGCGGTTGCCGGTCCAGTTATGGAAGTACTCGTGGGCGACGATGCTCTCGATGCGGGCGTAGTCGGCGTCCGTCGCGGTCTCAGGGCTGGCGAGAACGTACTTCGCGTTGAAGATGTTGAGGCCCTTGTTCTCCATCGCGCCCATGTTGAAATCGTCCACGGCGACGATGTTGAACACGTCGAGGTCGTAGGCGCGGCCATAGGCCTGCTCGTCCCAGCGCATCGAGCGGATCAGGCTGTCCATGGCGTAGGCCGTGCGCCCCTCGTCGCCGGGCCGGACCCAGACGCCGAGGCGCACTTTGCGGCCCTCGATCGTCGTGAAGTCGGCGCGCGTCTCGCGCAGGTCGCCGGCGACCAGCGCGAAGAGATAGCAGGGCTTGGGGTGCGGGTCGCGCCAGACTGCGTAGCGGCGGCCCTCCGGAAGCTCCCCGCTCTCGATAAGGTCGCCGTTCGAGAGCAGCGCCGGGCACGTCGCGGCGTCGGCCTCGATGCGGACCTCGTAGACGGCCATGACGTCCGGCCGATCGGGAAAATAGGTGATCTTGCGGAAGCCCTGTGCCTCGCACTGGGTGCAGAACATGCCGCGAGAGAGGTAGAGGCCCTCAAGCGCCTTGTTGTCCTCGGGGTCGATCTCTGTGACCGCCTCCCAGACGAAGGCGTCCGGCAGCGCGGCGCCGAGCGGCAGGCCGGAGAGCGTCAGGCCCTCGGCGTCGATCTCCGGCGACACCGGCGCGCCGTCGACGCCGGCGGAGACGAGGCGGAGGTTTCGTCCGTCGAGGCGCAGCGGCCCGCCGTCCCCGTCCGGGTTGCGCCGCATCGCGAGCCGCGCCGTCACGCGCGCGCCGCGGGGCCGCAGGTCGAAGGAGAGATGGGCGCTTTCGATCAGCCACGCCGGCGGGCGATAGTCGGCCAGCCGGACGGGCGCAGGTGCGGCGCGGGCGTCTTCGGTGCGCATGGGCGCGGTCTCCGGGGTCGGGGAATGGCGCTGGCGCGCGCGGGAAAGGCGGCTCAGGCCGCCGAGAGCATCGCCCTGATCTGGTCGAGAAGCTGGAGGCGGCGCTTCTTCATGTCCTCCAGCGCGAAGTCCGCCATCGGCTCAACGTTGGTCTCCGCACGGTGGATCTGGCGGTTGAGATCGTGGTGCTCATCGGCGAGGCGCGCGAAATGCGCGTCGCTCGCGCGCAGCCGCTGGATCGCTTCGTGCTGATCGGGGAACGCCTCGGCGAGTTCGTGCGGCGTGTGGGACATCTGCGACCTCTCAGACCTTCATGCGCCGAGCCTATCCCCGCGCTCCTGCCGGCGCCAGCAATCCCGCTCGCCAATCCTTGCGCAATGGGGCAATTTGCTCCCGATTCGGCGTCGCGCGGGTCCGCGCAGAACAAGCCGGACTGGAAAACCGATTGGGAGACGACATGAAAACATCCTTCACACTGGCCGCCGTCGCGGCGCTGGCCGCCTTCGGCGCAGGCGCGCAGGACCGGGCCGACTGGCCCTCCAGCTTCACAATCGCCACGGCGAGCCAGGGCGGCACCTTCTTCGCCTACGGCTCCGGCTGGGCCAACATGGTCGCCCAGGAGCTCGGGGTGACCGGCGCCGCCGAGGTGACCGGCGGTCCCATGCAGAACATGGCGCTGGTCCACACCGGCGACGCCGCGTTCGGCCTGACGACGCTCGGCCCGGCCCGCGAGTCGCTGGAAGGCCAGAACCCGATCGCGCCCGGTCTGCAGATGACCAACGCCTGCGCGATCTTCCCGATGTACCAGACGCCGTTCTCTGTGACCGCGCTCAGCTCCTCGGGCATCACCAGCATCTCCGACATCCCCGCCGGCGCGCGGATCGGGTTCGGCCCCGCGGGCTCGACCTCCGACACCTACTTCCCGCGCATGATGGAGACGCTCGGCGTGGAGTTCGACCGCCGCAACGGCGGCTGGTCCGACCTCGGCGGTCAGCTTCAGGACGGCCTGCTCGACGTCATCGCCTTCGCGGCCGGCGTGCCCGTGCCTGCGGTGAGCCAGCTCGAGGTTCAGACCGACATCAACATCATCGAGTTCACGGAAGAAGAGCAGAAGACCATCGTCGACGCCTTCCCCGTGGCCCCCTTCGAGATCGCCGCGTCGACCTACACGACGCTGGAGGCTCCGGCGCGCTCGGTCTCCATGTGGAACTTCGCCATCGCCGGCTGCGACCTGCCGGAGAGCTTCGTCTACGAGGCGGTCAAGGCCACCATGGAGGACAACGCGCGGATGGTGAGCATCCACAACTCCGCGCGCAGCACGGTGTTCGAGAACTGGGACAAGAACAACGTGCTGATGTGGCACCCCGGCGCCGCGAAGTGGTTCCGCGAGCAGGGCGCCGAGATCGCCGACGGCATGGTCCACGGCGGCTGAGCCGCCCGACCGTCCCGAAACGTCCCGGCGCGGCGCTCAAGCGCTGCGCCGGAGCGTAACGCCGCCTCAAACCTTGGTTGCGTGCTTTACGGCCCACATGAGCGCCTCCTCGAGGCGGACCTTGGCCTGGTCGAGTTCGCGGGAGTGTCCGAGGCTCTCAAAGTAGCTGAGCAGATCCTCGCCATGCTCACGGATGGCGCGCGCGTTCGCAGCCTGCTTCGAATCCAACTGCGTATAGGCGGTCATCGCTGCGCTCCCCTAACGGTCCGAGCCGGTTATCGTCTAGGATCACGAAATAGAAGTTTACTCTGGGCCGACCTTCGCCGGCCCGGCCCACGCGCCGCATCGACCGGGAGTTGAAGGCATGGCCAACGACAGGGACGTCATCGAGTTCGACGCCTCAATCGCCGACGAGGAGCCTGTCGAGGCCAACCGACGCCTGTTCGACGGCGGCTCGCTGCGCCTCGTCGCAGGCCTCGCGATGGTCTACGCGCTGTTCCACATGGCGGCGCTCAACGGCGTCTCGATCGCAAACCTGACGGGTGGCGCCGTCGTCGCGCCGTTCCTGCCGTCCTTCCCGATGGAGACCTGGAACTTCCGCATCGTGCACGTCGCGGGCGCGCTGGCGCTCGGGTTCATCCTGTTCGCGGGCGCGGGCTTCGCGGCGGAGCGCGGCCAGCGCACGCCGCTGCTCGGCAAGCTGTCGCTGGCGCTGATGGTCCCCGCCGCGTTCTCGCTGGCCATGGCGATCTGGTTCGCGCTCCAGATATCCAACGGCCTGATGTGGAACGGCATCGATGCGGCGATCAAGTTCAACGAGACGTGGCTCTTCGGCGCTCCGCTGCTGGCGGCGACGGTCGGCGGGGTCGTGCTTTCCTGGTTTCACCGGGAGGAGCGCGGGGGCTTCGCGGCGCCCGACCTGCTGCTGACGCTCTGCGCCGTGACGGTCGCCGTGTATCTCATCACGATCTTCGGCACGCTGATGCGCAACTCGACCGGCACGCCCTTCGCGCCCATCGGCATCTCGCTCGCGGCGCTCGCCGGCACGCTGCTGATCATGGAGCTGACGCGCCGCGTGGCGGGGCTCGCGCTGGTGATCATCTCCGCGGTGTTTCTCGTCTACGTCTTCATCGGCCACCTGCTGCCGGGGTTCCTGACGTCGCCGCGCATCGCGTGGGAGCGCTTCTTCAGCCAGGTCTACACCGATGTCGGGATCCTTGGCCCGACGACGGCGGTGTCGTCGACCTACATCATCCTGTTCATCATCTTCGCGGCCTTCCTGCAGGCGTCGAAGGTCGGCGAGTACTTCGTGAACTTCGCCTTCGCCATGGCGGGCAAGGCGCGGGGCGGGCCGGCGAAGGTCGCGATCTTCGCGTCGGGCCTGATGGGGATGATCAACGGCACCTCGGCCGGCAACGTCGTCGCCACCGGGTCGCTCACGATCCCGCTGATGAAGCAGATCGGCTACAAGAAGCAGACGGCGGCGGCGGTGGAGGCAGCGGCGTCGACCGGCGGGCAGATCATGCCGCCGATCATGGGCGCCGGCGCCTTCATCATGGCCGAGATCACCGGCATTCCCTACACCGACATCGCCATCGCGGCGCTGATCCCCGCCGCGCTCTATTTCGCATCGGTCTACTTCATGGTGGACTTCGAGGCGCGCAAGCTCGGCATGCGCGGCATGCGCGACGACGAGCTGCCCAAGATGCGCGAGATGGCCAAGCGCGTCTTCCTGTTCATTCCCATCGTCATTCTGATCGTGGCGCTGTTTCTCGGCTACTCGGTGATCCGCGCCGGCACGCTCGCGACCATCGCCGCGGCGGTGGTGAGCTGGCTGACGCCGCATCGCATGGGGCTGCGATCGGTGATGAAGGCGTTCGAGCTGGCCGGCGTGATGTCGATCCAGATCATCGCCGTGTGCGCCTGCGCCGGCGTCATCGTCGGCGTGATCTCGCTCACCGGCGTCGGCGCGCGCTTCTCGAACCTGCTGCTGGGGCTCGCCGAGAGCTCGCAGCTTCTGGCGCTGTTCTTCGCGATGTGCATCGCCATCCTGCTGGGCATGGGGATGCCGACGACGGCGGCCTACGCCGTGGCGGCGAGCGTCGTGGCGCCGGGGCTGATCGATCTCGGCATCCCGACGCTGACGGCGCATTTCTTCGTCTTCTACTATGCGGTGATCTCGGCCATCACGCCGCCGGTGGCGCTCGCGGCCTACGCCGGCGCGGCCATCGCGGGGTCGGAGCCGATGCGGACGTCGGTGGAGAGCTTCCGCATCGGGCTCTCGGCCTTCATCGTGCCGTTCATGTTCTTCTCCGCGCCGGGGCTGCTGATGGAGGGGGCCTGGCATGTCATCGCGCTGAACTGCGTGACGGCGATGCTGGGCGTCTACATGCTGTCCGGCGCGGCGGTCGGGTGGTTCTTCGGCGCGCTGGCGCTGCCGATCCGCGCCGCGCTGCTTGTGGCCTCGCTGCTGATGATCTCGGGCGGCCTGCTCACCGACCTCGGCGGTTTGGCGCTGGGCCTCGCGGTGTGGGCCTATCAGACGCGGCTGGCGTCGAGGACCGCCTGATCCGTCAGGAAATCGGCCAGCGCGCGGCCCGCTTGGCCGCGCGCGCGGCGACTGACGAAGACGCCGACATGGCCGGCGTCGATGGGCGATTCGCGATAGGGGCCGCCGGTCAGCGCCCCGATGGCGCGGGCGCAGGCCGGCGGCACGAGATGGTCGCGCAGCCCGTAGAGCGCGAGCACCGGCGCCGTGATCTTGCCGAGGTCCACCCTGCGCCCGTCGAGCGCGAAGGCCCCTCGCGCCAGCGTGTTGTCATGGTAGAGTTCGATCAGCGCCTGCCGCGCGGCGGCGGCCGGGTGGTCGGGCCGCGCGGCGAGCCAGCGCTCCATGCGCAGGAACTGCGCGGCGGCGGCCGGCGCGCCGTTCGCGTCCATCAGGTCCACGGTGTATTTGGCGAGCGTGCGCGCCGGCGTGAGGCGGCGGAAGGCCGCGTCCATCAGCGGGCCGGGAAGGCCGCC
The DNA here is from genome assembly GCA_964352995.1 of uncultured Rhodobacterales bacterium. Lineage (GTDB taxonomy): Bacteria > Pseudomonadota > Alphaproteobacteria > Rhodobacterales > Rhodobacteraceae > Rubrimonas. The sequence continues at coordinate 1,028 of CAYGUQ010000117.1, read as the reverse complement.
AAGCACGTCGATCAGACCCTCCAGCGTCTCGCGGCCCAGGCTTCGGACGAGCCGGCAGAGCGGCGCCGACGGCTCGGCGTGGAAGTCGATGGGCGTGACCGCCAGCGCGAGCCCGGCGAGCGCGCGCGGCTCCAGCGCGGCGAGACAGGCGGCGAAGACGCCGCCCTCGCAGACCCCGAGCGCGGCGGGCCGGCGGCCTTCGCGCCCGGCGACGACGTCGGCGAAATGGGCCAGCCGGTCGAGCGCGAAGTCTTCGAAGGCGAGCGCGCGCCACATGGCGTCGCCCGCGGCGCCGCGCTCGCGCTGAGGCCGCCAGTCGATGCTGTAGACGGTGAAGCCGAGAGCGACGAGGTCGCCGACCAGCGAGCAGCGCGGGGCGAGGTCGACGATCTCGCCGGCGCCGACGAGGCCGTGGACGATCAGCAGCGGGGCGGAGGTCCGACCGCTTCCCGCGTCCGCCGCGGCGGCGCGGTGCAGCAGGAGGCGGGAGCCGTCGAGCGTCGCCACGACATCCGCCGGCGTCGCGCCGATCGCCGTGTCGGCCTCGTCTGCGCGCGCCAGCGCCCGCGCCACGCGCAGCAGCCGCGCAGGCGCGTCGGGCCAGGCGCGCGGCGGGGGGGCGGATGTCGGGCCTCCGGCGTCCATGGGCGTCAGCCGCGACCGGGCGCGTCTGGCGCGTCGCCGCTACCCGGGTCGTCGCCGGCGCGGCGGTCGCGCGCCATGTCGCGGCGCAGCGCGCGGAGTTCGCGGCGCAGCGTTGCGACGGTCTCGGCCAGAGCGTCGACGTCGGCGAGCGTCGGTTCGCCGCGTTCGCGGCGGCGTGCGTCCTCGGCCGCGCGCTCGGCGCGCCGCAGGGCGACCGCGGCCGCGGCGACGCGCGCCTGCGACGCGAGGAAGCCGTCGGAGGCGTGGAGCCGGTCGAGCGTCCGCTCGGCGGCCTCGATCCAGAGCGCCTGCGCCTGCCCGAATTCGGGTCGCTCGGCCTCCGCCAACCGGCGCGAGACCGCCGCCATCATGTCGAAATAGGC
>CAYGUQ010000116.1:0-9688 GCA_964352995.1 uncultured Rhodobacterales bacterium | reverse complement strand
GCGCCGAGGGCGATGGCCGGCGGTCTTCGGCTGCGGGCGGACACGCGCCGGGGTCAGTGCTGGAGGATCTGGTCGAGGAAGCGCGCCGTCCGCGGCTTCACGTCGGCCGAGAAGAAGCGTTCCGGCGGCGCGTCCTCGACGATCTCGCCGGCGTCCATGAAGATGATCCGGTCGGCGACGCTGCGGGCGAAGCCGATCTCGTGCGTGACCACGACCGAGGTCATGCCCTCGGCGGACAGTTCGCGGATGACGTCGAGCACCTCCTTGATCATCTCGGGGTCCAGCGCCGAGGTCGGCTCGTCGTAGAGCATGAGCCTGGGGTTCATCGCGAGCGCGCGGGCGATGGCCACGCGCTGCTGCTGGCCGCCGGAGAGCTCGTCGGGGTATGCGTCGGCCTTCTCGGGGATATGGACCTTCTGCAGCATCCGGCGGGCGACCGCCTCGGCCTCGGCCTCTCCGCGGCCGAGCACGACGACCTGGGCGAGCATGATGTTTCGCAACGCCGTCAGATGCTGGAAGAGCTCGAAGTTCTGGAACACCATGCCGAAGTCACGGCGCACCGTATGCGCGTCGCGGCCGAGGCCGGAGATGTCGCGCCCCTCGTAGACGACCGTGCCGCCGCTTGGCGTCTCGAGCAGGTTCAGGCAGCGCAGCAGCGTGGACTTGCCCGAGCCGGAGGGGCCGAGCACCACCACGGTCTCGCCCCGCGCGACATCGATGGAGACGCCCTTCAGGACGTCGACGCCGTCGAAGCTCTTCGACAGCGCGCGGGTGCTGACGATCGGGTCGGTCATCGGAGGCCTCCCGCCCCGCCAGCCGCGATCATGCGGGCGACCAGGCCGCGCCGGCGCTCCTTGACGGCGCGCCCCCTGCGACCCTTCGCCCAGCGCTCGATCCGCGCCTGCAGCAGCATGAAAAGCGTGGTGAACGCCAGATAGTAGACGCCCGCCGCGCACAGCGCCTCCAGATACCGGAAGTTCGCGCTGGCCGTCTGGTTGGCGATCAGCAGCAGCTCCTCGACCGCGATGACCGAGACGAGGGCGGAAAGCTTGAGCATCCCGATGAACTGGTTGCCGATCGGCGGGATGACGATGCGCAGCGCCTGCGGCAGCACGACGTGGCGCATCATCTGCCAGTCGCGCATGCCCAGCGCCCGGCCGGCCATGCGCTGCCCCTTGCCGATGGCCTGCAGCCCCGAGCGCATGATCTCGGACATGTAGGCCGCTTCGTTCAGCGACAGGGCCACGATGGCGCAGGCGAAGCCGGAGAGCAGGATGCCGAACTGCGGCAGCACGTTGAAGATGAAGATGATCTGGAAAAGCACCGGCGTGCCGCGAAACAGCCAGAGGTAGAACAGCACGAAGGGCTGCGCCGCCGCGACGCCGGATTCCTGCGCTATCGCGATCACGAGGCCGAACGCCACGCCCAGCATGACCGAGAGGACCGTGATCGCCAGCGTCATCAGCGCCGCGTGGAAGAAGGCCGGCGAGATCAGGTACTGAAGGATGTAGTCGCCTGCGGTCACGAGATCCCCCTAACGACGCCGGCGCCCCGGCGAGGCGGCGCCGGCGGGCGCGATCAGAAGAGCGAGACGGAGGCCGGCAGGCCGTACTTCTCGATCAGCGCGTCGTAGACGCCGCTCTCGACAGCCGCCGCCAGCGCCTCCTCCACCGCGCGCTTCATGTCCGCGTCGCCCTTGCGGACGGCGAAGCCGATCCGGGTGTCGGCCGCGAAGGTCTCCCCGGCGATCTCGTAGACGTCGGGAAGCTCGGTCACCTGCACGGTTGCGCCGGGGGTCGAGTTGAAGAAGGCGTCGGCGCGGCCCGCGCGCACCGCCAGGGCGCTGTCCTGCGCGGTCGGGAAGGTCATCACCTTCACGCCGGGCTTGCCGGCGGCGAGGCAGGCGGCGTCGTCCTCGCGGGCGTAGCTCTCCTGGATGCCGCCCAGCGTCACCGCGACGCTGAAACCGCAGAGATCGGCGCGCGACGCGACGCCGCCGGGGTTGCCCTTGCGCACGACGATCTCGTTGCCGACACGCATGTAGGGCACGAAGTCCACCTGCTCGGCACGCTCGGGCTTGATGTACATGGCGGAGTTGATCAGATCGAGGCGGCCCGCCTGCAGCGCCGGGATGAGGCCGTTGAAGTCCATCGGGGTCGGCTCGACCGCAAGGCCCATGCTCTCGGCCATCGCGGCGCCGATCTCGATGTCGAAGCCGAGCAGTTCGCCGTCGACCATGTACTCGAAGGGCCGGAACGTGGCGGCGACCCCATAGGTCAGGGCGCCGTCGGTCACGAGGCCGGAGGGCGGCGCGACGTCCTGCGCCGAAGCGCTGTCGAGCGAAAGGGCTGCGGCGGCGGCGAACGCCAGCCGAACCAGTGCCGAGTCACGTCCCATGGTCGTCTCCCTGTTCCCTGCCGGGCGCCGGCCTCGCAGAGCCTGCAGGACTGCGCGCGACCGGCCCCGTCCGCCGCCGCGACCCTGACGCCGCTCAATTGCACGATATCGTCCGGATCGTACAATGGAACCAAATTCGGGTTTCCGCGCACGATACCCCGCGCATTGCACGGCCGGTGCGCTGCGGCGCGGCTCGCCGCCCATGTCGTAGTCAGAGTCGAAGCGGCCGCCCGAGCCCGGTGCGGCCAGGGCCAGAGCGCCCACGGCCAGTGCGCCCAGGGCCAGTGCGCCCGCCGCCGGTCCGCCCGGCCGGCTCGACCGGGATACGCGCCATCTCGCAAGCCGCACGCCCTGCTCCGCCATGGCGAGCGCCGCGGGCGAGCAAGGGTTCCGAGCGTAAACGAAGTTTGCCGGGGCGCTGCAAAGTTTCTTTACGAACGACGGCCCGTTTCGCGCCCCATGACTCGCGTAGAGTCGCAAATCCATGAATTCGTGAAGCATTTCCTAACGCCCCGAACTGGCCCGCCGCTTGCTTCAGTCGTCGTGGGAGAACGCTGCAACGACCCGGAGCCGCGGCGTCCGACGCGCGGCGAGAAGGAGGAGACGAGGGATGGCCAATCTTCTGTGGCTGCAGGGAGGCGCGTGTTCCGGCAACACGATGTCGTTCCTGAACGCCGAGGAGCCGAGCGCCTGCGATCTGGTGACCGACTTCGGCATCAACGTCCTGTGGCAGCCCTCGCTGGGGCTGGAGCTGGGCGACGACGTCAAGCGCATCCTCCAGAAATGCATTTCCGGCGAGATCACGCTCGACATCTTCGTGTTCGAGGGCACGGTGGTGAACGCCCCCAACGGCACAGGAGAGTGGAACCGCTTCTGCGGCCGGCCGATGAAGGAGTGGGTGAAGGAGCTGTCGGCCGCGGCCAACTTCGTCGTCGCCATCGGCGACTGCGCGACGTGGGGCGGCATTCCGGCCACCGCGCCGAACCCGACCGACAGCGAGGGGCTTCAGTTCCTCAAGCGCAAGCATGGCGGCACGCTGGGCGTGGATTTCAAGTCGAAGGCGGGCCTGCCGGTCATCAACATCCCCGGCTGCCCGGCGCATCCGGACTGGGTGACGCAGATCCTCGTGGCGGTCGCGACGGGGCGCGCGGGCGACCTGGAGCTCGACGACCTGCAGCGGCCGAAGACCTTCTTCTCCAGCTTCACCCAGACCGGCTGCACCCGGAACATGCACTTCGCCTACAAGGTCTCCTCGACCGCGTTCGGCCAGCGCAAGGGCTGCCTGTTCTACGACCTCGGCTGCCGGGGGCCGATGACGCACTCGCCCTGCAACCGCATCCTCTGGAACCGGCAGTCCTCCAAGACGCGCGCCGGCATGCCGTGCCTCGGCTGCACCGAGCCGGAGTTCCCGTTCTTCGACCTCGCGCCCGGCACCGTGTTCAAGACCCAGACCATGATGGGCGTGCCGAAGGACCTGCCGGAGGGCGTCAACAAGATGGGCTACGTGAAGCTTACCGCCGCCGCCAAGGGCGCCGCGCCCGCCTGGGCGGAAGAAGACATCTTCGTGGTCTGACAGGGAGAACGGGAACATGACGGCAGTTCAAAGGCTCGACATCTCGCCCGTCGGCCGCGTCGAGGGCGATCTGGACGTGCGGGTCGACATCGAGAACGGCGTGGTGGTCAACGCCTGGACCCACGCGGAGCTGTTCCGCGGCTTCGAGGTCATCCTGCGCGACAAGGACCCGCAGGCGGGGCTCGTGGTGACGCCGCGCGCCTGCGGCATCTGCGGCGCCTCCCACCTGACCTGCGCCGCCTGGGCGCTGGACACCGCCTGGGGCACGACCGTGCCGCGCAACGCGATCCTCGCCCGCAACCTCGGCCAGCTTGTGGAGTCGCTGCAGAGCCTGCCGCGCCACCACTACGGCCTGTTCATGATCGACTTCACCAACGCCAACTACCGCGCCAGCCCGTTCTTCGAGGAGGCGGTGAAGCGCTACTCGCCGTTCACCGGCACCTCCTACGAGGCCGGCGTCACCATCTCGGGGCGCCCCGTGGAGATCTACGCCCTGCTCGGCGGGCAATGGCCGCATTCCAGCTACATGGTGCCGGGCGGCGTGATGTGCGCGCCGACGCTGACCGACGTGACGCGCGCGTGGTCGATCCTGGAGCACTTCCGTCGCAACTGGATCGAGCCGCTCTGGTTCGGCTGTTCGATGGAGCGCTACGAGGAGATCCGCAGCTACGACGACTTCATGGCCTGGCTCGACGAGCGGCCCGAGCACGCCAATTCCGACCTCGGCCTGTTCTGGCGGATGGGCATGGAGATCGGGCTGCAGAACTACGGCCGCGGCCACGGCAAATTCATCACCTGGGGGTACCTGCCGCACGAGGACAAGTACAACAAGCCCACCATCGCCGGCCGCAACGCGGCGGTGATCATGAAGTCGGGCGTCTACGACGGCGCGACCGACAGCTTCCGCCTGATGGATCAGGTTCACGCGCGGGAGGACATGGCCCACGCCTGGTACGACGAGAGCGACGAGAAGCACCCCTTCGACCGCGAGACGAAGCCGGTCGAGCGCAACGCGGTGGACTTCGACGGCAAGTACTCGTGGTGCACCGCCGTCCGCCACGCCGAGCACGGGCGGCTGGAGGCGGGGCCGCTCGCGCGCCAGCTCGTCGCCGGGGGCGACCATGGCGAGAGCTGGCAGCATACCGACCCGCTGGTGCTCGACATGTACCGGCGCATGGGCGGAGCCTCGAACCTGCTGCGGCACTTCGCGCGCATGCATGAGCTCTGCAAGCTCTACCGCCAGACCGAGCGCATCCTGCGCGAGTTCCGGCTGAAGGACGAATGGTACATCAAGCCGACCGAGAAGGACGGTCAGGGCTGGGGCGCCACCGAAGCCATCCGCGGCGCGCTCTGCCACTGGATCGACGTGCGCGACGGCAAGATCCGCAACTACCAGATCATCGCGCCGACGACGTGGAACGTCGGACCCCGCGCCACCGACGGCGAGCGCGGACCGATCGAGGAGGCGCTGATCGGCACGCCGATCATGAACGCGGCCGACCCGGTGGAGGTGGGTCACGTCTGCCGCTCTTACGACAGCTGCCTCGTCTGCACCGTTCACGCCCATGATGCGAAGTCGGGCGAGGAGCTGGCCCGCTTCCGCACCGCCTGAACGGCGGCGCGCGACGGGCCGGGGTCCGGCGCCCGCCTGGGGCGGAGCCGCCGGTTGCGCGGCCCGCCCCGCCGGCGTCTCATCGCGGACCCGGCCCGCTCGGAACGCCCGAGCCAAAAAACCCTCGCGGCGCAGCGCGCCGCCGCCGGGGAAGCGACAGAGGCGCGCGGGAGGAATGCCATGGATGCGCCGGCCGAGCACGGCGACGCGGCGGAGGAGCGCGCGGGCTACGTGCGCCGCTACGGCGTTGCGCCGTCCGCAGCTCCGCCGGCCGTGCTGATGCGGATGATCGAGGATCTGCTGACCGAGGGGCTGGTCACGCAGGTCGAGCCGTTTCCCGAGACGGACCGCGAGTTCGCCGCCCTGCTCGACGCGCTGCGCCCGCTCGATCCCGACGCGCTGCGCGCCAAGCTGGTCGTCTCGGGCTGGTTGCTGAAGCCGCACGGGCCGGACCAGATGCGCTGTCAGGAATGCATGTACTTCCTCGTGCACAAGCGCTGGTGCGACCTGCCCGAGCTCAGCCTGCCCGCCGAGCCGGACTGGTACTGCCGGCTGTGGCGCATATGAGCGGGGCCGAAGCGGCCGAGGACGACGCGCTGCGCGCCGAGATCGGCGCGATGCTGGCGGGCGGACTCGCGACCGAAGTCTGGCCGCGCGCCGAGACTTCCGCGGACGTGAACGCCATCGTCGCCCGTTTGCAGGCCAGGGCCGCCGACGACCTGACGGCGAAACTGACGATCGGCGGGTTCACCGACCACACGATCGAGGCCGACGGGCTGGAGCAGCCCTGCGAGACCTGCATGTACTACCTGATCCACCGCCGTTTCTGCGCGCTGCCGGAGCTGATGCTGCCGGTCGAGCCGCACTGGTCGTGCCGGCTCTGGCGGATATGATCGAGACGCGCGTGGCGGTGATCGGCTGCGGCAATCCCAACCGCAGCGACGACGGGGCGGGGCCGCATGTCGTGGCGCTTCTGCGTGGGCGGCCCCTGCCCGAGACGGCGGTTCTGCACGACGCAGGCACGGACGGGATGGGCGTGATGTACGCCGCGCGCGGCGCGTCGCACCTGATCGTCGTAGACGCAAGGGCCCCGGAGGAGGCGCCGGGCGCGCTCTACGAGGTTCCGGGCGAGGCGCTGGCGGCCGCCGCGCCGCACGCGATGAACCTGCACGATTTCCGTTGGGACCATGCGCTGCATGCGGGACGGCTGATCTACGGCGCCGATTTCCCGGCCTTCGTGAAGGTGCTGCTGATCGAGGCGGAGACGCTCGTCCTCGGCGTCGGCCTTTCGCCGGCGGCGGCGGCGACCGCCGGCGTCGCGGCCGACCGGATCGTCGCGCTGGCCGGCGCGGCGGATGCGGCGGCGGCTGACGGAGGCTGGACGTGACGGGTTGGGAGATCGCAGTGCGCGACGGCTCGGTTCATCTGCCGGCGGCGCTGGTCGAGGCGCATTTCGCCGGGGTCGAGGCGGTGGTGGCGCTGGTGCGCGACGGCGCGCTGGAGATCCTGCCGGTGCGCCACGTCGCCGCGGGCGGGTGCCTTCTTAAGCGCCGCAACGCCGCCGGCGACCGCGTGGCGGCCGCAGCGGACGCCCTGCGCGCCTCCGGGCTCGGCGAATGGCGCGTCGCGTCGCTGGCCGCAGACTGGTCGGACGAGCGCGCGGCGCTCGTGGCGCCCCTCCCGAAAGATGCAAAGATACTTTGCAATACGAAATACGAGTAGACAGAACTTTGCTCACCGTGTTTGCTGTCTGACAACAAGACTGCAAGCCGCCCGGGGAGGCCGCCAGCGATGTCCGCGCCCAGTCGCACCGACGCCCAGGTCACGGCCGCGCTGCGCGCCGCCGAAGAGGCCGCAGAGAATCCGGCCGAGGCTGCGGAGATGCTCATGGAGATCGCCATGGGCCTGCAGCAGAAACCCAAGACGGTGGAGGATCTGCACGCCGCGACGCGCCTCTACGGCCGCGCGCTGGAGATCTGCCCCGCCGGGCGGTCGCTGCTCGCCGCGCGCATCCGCGCCCGCATGGGCACCGCGCTGCTCGCCACGCCCGGCGAGGGCCCCGAGACCACCGAGGCCGCGCGCGACGCCTTCGAGACCGCGCTCGCGACGCTGACCGTCGAAGGCGACGACGCAGAGATCGCCGAGGCGGAGATGAACCTCGGGCTTGCGCTCCAGAACCTCGCCGGCGCGCATCGCGCCCGCATCAAGGACGCCATCGCCGCCTACCAGCGCGCGCTGCGCACCTTCAACCGCGCCGCACACCCGCAGGAGTTCGCCATCCTGCAGAACAACCTCGCCACCGCGTTCCTGTCGATGCCGTTCGCCGACGAGGCGTCGAAGATGCGCGAGGCGCTGGCGGTGCAGGCGTTCGAGGAGGGGCTGGCGGCGGTGAGCATCGTCGATCACCCCGCCGAATACGCCATGCTGCAGAACAATCTCGGCAACGCGCTGCAATACGTCTCCTCGGCGCACCGGGTCGAGAACGGCTTCCGCGCGCTGGACGCCTATGACGAGGCGCTGCGCGTGCGCACGCGGCGCGACGCGCCGCTGGCCTACGCCAACACCATCGCCAACAAGGCGAACTGTCTCGCCAACCTGCCCGACGACCCCGCGGCGCCCGAGGCCGGCAACCCCGCCAACCTCCGCGCGGCGGCGGGGCTCTACGCCGAGGCGCAGGCGCTGTTCGAGGCGCATGGCGAGGCCCCCAAGGCCGCGGCCGTCGCGGAGGCGCTGGCGGGCGTCGAGGAAGACCTGGATCGCGCGCCGCAGGCGGCGAGCGCGCACTGAGCGCTGGAATGGAGACGATGGCGATGGATGCGACGACCGCTCTGACATGTCTGGCGCTGGGGGTGGCGGCGTCGCTGCTCGCCGGCGCCGCCTCGGGCCGCAGGATCGGCGCCGAGGCGCTGGGCCCGGAGCTCGCCGGCGCGATGGGCGCGCTGTTCGGCGGCATGGCGGGGGCGGCGGCGGTGGTCGCCGGCCTCGTCGTGCTGGCGCTGGCCTGAGGGAGGCTGCGATGCTCGAGATGGCGCTGACCTCCGCGAAGCTGATGCTGGCGGGCAAGCTGTTCAAGGACAACCGGCTGGCCATGACCCAGCTGGCCAAGGGAGCGGGGATGGGCGCGGCGCTGATGCTGCTGCTGAGCCTCGGCTTTCCCCCTTGGGTCGCGGCGATCGCCGGCGGGGCCGCGGCCGGCTGGGCGCAGCCGATCCTCTTCAAAGACCTGAAGTTCGCCTGACCGCCATGGCCGACGGCGCAACACCTCCGGACGCTGACCCCAACGCTCCCGCCCTCGCGGATGTGCTGCGCGATCTGGCGGCGCTGGAGGGGCTGGCGGCGCATTGGGGCCCTGCCGAGCGCGCCGGGGCCGAGGCGCGCGCCCGCGCCGTCGACGCGCTGAACGCCGAGGCGCTGCGCCGGCTGATCCGGGCGCTGAAGCCCGTGCCCGGTGCGGCGGCGGCGCTGCGCGAGGCGGCGGGAGACGAAGTGGTCTACGCCGTGCTGCGCCGCCACGGCATCCTCAAGCCCAGCCTGCACGAGCGCGTGGAGACGGCGCTCCGGTCGGTGCGCCCGATGCTGGCGAGCCACGGCGGCGACGTCGAGCTGGTCGGCGTCGAGGGGACCGTCGCCGAGGTGCGCTTCCTCGGCGCCTGCGACGGCTGCCCGGCCTCGGCGCTGACGTTCTACGCGGGCGTCCGGAAGGCGGTCGAGGAGCACGCGCCCGAGATCACGCAGGTCCGGCAGGCCAAGGGGCTCGGCGCCGGGTCCGGCGCCGCGTTCGTCTCGCCCTTCGCGGCGGAAGACGGCGCCGGCTGGGCGCGCGCCGCGGCGCTCGCCGATCTCGCCGACGGCGCCACCCTGATCGTCGCGACGCAGGGCCGGTCGCTGCTGGTCTCGCGCTTCGGCGACCGGCTGACCTGCTTCGAGAACGCCTGCGCGCACATGGGGCTGGAGATGGACGGCGGCGAGATCGCCGGCGGCTTCATCACCTGCCCCCACCACGGCTTCCGCTACGCGCTGGAGACCGGCGAGTGCCTGACGGCGCCGCAGGTGCAGCTTGCGCCGCACGACGTGCGCGCCAGCGGCGGCGCAAGCTGCACCTGCGG
>CAYGUQ010000115.1:6164-9691 GCA_964352995.1 uncultured Rhodobacterales bacterium | reverse complement strand
CCGGCTGACGCGGGCGCCGCCGCGCCCGACAGGCCCCCCCGGCGCCCGCGCCGGGGGGGACGCGAAGGGGCGGAAGCCGGGCGCGGTCCGCCATTCGGGCCGCGCACGCGCCGCGCTGGCGCCGGGCCGCCCGCGGTGCGAGACTGCTCCGGGCGGATCCGCGCGAGGGCGCCCGGCGTCGAGAGGCAGACACTCAGGGAGCGCCCGACCGGCCGGCGCGCGCCCCACAGGAGCATCGGGGCGTCATGTCCGAGCCATCCGAGACCATCATCGTCACGCTTCAGCCCGACCACCCGGCCGGCGTCGAAGCGATCTCCAGGGATCTCGCCGCGCGCGGCCTCGTCGAGATGCGCGTGATGCCGACCGTCGGCGTGATCGTCGGCCGGCTTCCGGGCGGCGGACCCGAGACCGTGCTCGACGTGCCGGGCGTGCTCGCGGCGCGCCGCGACCGCGGCCTGCCGCCGCCCCCCGACGACCCCTCCGAGCCGCAGTGACCGCGGCGCGCGCAGCGTCCTCAGGTCTCGATGCGCCGCCGATGCGGCGGCGCGGTCGTCGCGAGCCTTCCCCGACCCATCCGGTCCTTCTGGAGCGCAGCGCCCCCGCCATGGGGCCAGCAGATCGCCCCGTCATGCGCTCCGATGGCCGCCAGGAGGGTCTGCGCGTCGCCGCCGGCCGCGATCTCGTCGGCGAGGGCGCGCGCGAAACGTGGCGCCGCGACGCTGGTGCCGTTGAGCGTCGCGACCGAGCCGCTGAACGAACCGGCGGCCAGAACGCCGCGATGCGACGGGCTCTCCTCGCTCGGAGCGGCCGCGTCCGGCTCGGCCCTGGCGCCCGAACTCGGCCCGGCGCTCGAATAGAACGCCGCGGCCCCGTCGGAACGCCGGTAGCCGCCGACGACGAGGAACTCCCCCGCCGAGGCGTAGGCGCTGAGCGTCCGCCGCCGCGTGACCGGCCCCGCCTCGCCGGCCGTCCCTGCCGGCCGCCGGCCGGTGGCGGGGTCGAAGCGCTGGTAGTCGGGCGTGTCGAGATACGCCTGCCGGCCGAGGTCGCGCCGGTACGAGACGCGGTCGTCGCGCTGCGCCCGCAGCTCGACGCGCCCCGGCTCGTCCAGCGCGACGCCGATCCGCCAGAGCCCGTGAGGGCAGACGGTGGGATCGCCGCCATCCGCCGCCGTGGGCGCGAGCGCGACCGTCACCAGCTCCTGACCATTGCCGGCCACGCCGTGATAGAGCCCCGCGACGGGCGCGCCGTCGCGCGTGCCCACAAGCACGCTCCCGACCTGCGTCGGGTCCGACGGCGCCAACCCGCGCGGCGGCTCGACGCGCACCGAGAGACGGCGCCGCGACCGGCTCCAGACCTGCAGGAAGCTCGCCGTGCGGTCGTCGGGCGCCACCCGCCAGTCGATGCTCCATGGCGTCTCCGCGCCGAGCTCAAGGTCCGCGACCGTGCGCGATTCGAAGGCGTTGCCCGCCGGCAGGACGACGTCGCAGCGCGCCCCGAGCGACGTCGCCAGCGCGACGAAATCGCTCAGCCGCCGCTCGATGACCCCCGTCCCGTCATGGGGACCGGCGAACACGCCGAAACTGAAGTTCAGCACCAGAGGCAGCGCGGCGCCCCGGATGCGACTGACGCGGCGCGCAGCCTCCAGGACGTACGCCAGCGCTTCGCTCAGGGCGCTGTCCATCGGCGCGTCGGTCCGGTCCTCGACCACCGCCGACGGCAGCTGCACCGCGATCACGGGCCGCGAGAAGTCCGCCTCGCCCGGTTCGGCGCCGGCCATGACGTCGAGGACATGGGCGCCATGCGTGCCCCGGAAGCGCAGCGGCTGGCGCGCGTCGCTGCGCTCGTCGATCATGCCCAGCGCGCGGTACGTCTCGCGCTCTTCTCCATCGCCGGTCCGGGCGAAGGCCCGCTCCAGATCGGCCGAGGAGTAGGAGCGCTGAGGGATCGCGCCGCCGCGGGTCTCCAGGTCGAGAAAGCTCAGCACGCGGCTGCCGCCGTCCGCCCTGCGGAAGCGCTGGTTAGCCACGGCGACGCCGTCGTCGACGACGGCCATCAGCACCGCGTCGTCGCTCAGCGCCCTGACGGCCTCCTCGTCGATCCTGACCGCGACGCGGTAGCCGCCGGGCGGGGCGAGCGAGATCTGCTCGATCTCGCCGCCGAGATCGGCGGCTGTCTTGCGCCGGTCCTCCACCTCATCGAAGGGAACAGTCAAGTCGAGCCTGACCGCAGGCAGTTTCGCCGTATCGGCGGTCTCGACGGTCTGTTGCCCCGAGGGAGAGATCCTGCGGCCCGCGCCATCCTCAAGGCCGGCGAAGCTGCGAAGCTCCGTGGCGCGATCGTCGCGCGCCTGCCCGGTCAACCCCATGAAGGGCAATCGCACGGCGAGCGCGGCGAAGGCGCGCTCCTTGATCGTCGGATCGATCCTGCGCAGCCAGTCGGCTTCCGGAGCGACGTCGCTCGGCAGAGACTCCAAGGTCCAGACGAGCGCGCTCATCGCCATTCCTCCCGCGCCTTGCGATAGAGCCAGACGAGCGGCTTGCGGGGGTCGCCGTCGGCAGGATGGCGCACGGTGAACGACGGCTCGTCGAGCCTGAGATAGTGGAGCTCAGCGCTCTTCGCGAACGCCTCGTCGATCTCGCGCCAGTCGTGGTCGCTGTCGGCGAAGGCGCTCGGTTTGAACCGCCAGCGCCGGAACCGGTGCTGGCCCGGTCCCTTGCACAGGGCGAGGAAGAATCGCGCCATCGCGAGGCCCATGACCTGACCGGCCGCGCTCTCGACGGGAAAATGGACGCCCGCCACGACGCGGTTGACCGCAATCCGGTTGGCGCTGCGCATGAGCTGGCGGCGCATGACGCGCTGGTCGCCGTAGAGGCGCATGTCCTGCGGCCTGGACAGATGCGCAAGCACCGCCGCCATGAGGAAGGCCTCGGCGGCGTGGCCGCTGGGGTAGGCGCCATGGCCCGGCGTCGGAATCATCGGGTCGACCTGCGCGCTCAGCTCCGCCGGCCGGGGGCTCGCGACGGCATGCTTGGCGCGCATCTCGATGACGACCATCGCCCGCTGCATCGCCGCCAGCAGTTCGATGGTGAAACGCGTCCGCTCCCGATGCAGGAAGCCTATCCCCGCAAAGAAGGCGCCGATGTCGCTCATCTGTGAGAGTATCTCTGAGAACCTGTCCCGCCGCAGATCCGCATACCCGCGCACATGCGGCAGTTGCTGATGAACCAAATCGGCGGCCCTTGTCCGGTTCAATTTGACGATCTGGTGATATTTCAGATTGCAGCCGACAATTGAGGGCTCGGCGTATTGCACCTTGACGCCGTCGTTGTCGGTCTTGTTGGCGAGAAACCTGATCGACGAGACGAGATCGAAATGGACGATGTTGGCGCGCACCCGGGGCGACCAGAGCGCCATCTTGTCGGCCGTGTCGAGAGTGTCGTCCGGCGGGGCGCCGCCGCACGCGGGCTCCACCCATGGCCCGACGATGCCGTCGCGATGCGCGGTCAGCGCGCCGGAAGTGAAAG
>CAYGUQ010000115.1:0-6064 GCA_964352995.1 uncultured Rhodobacterales bacterium | reverse complement strand
CGAGCTGGCCGAGGCCTATCTGCGCGAGGGCGACACGCTGGCGTGGCTGGTCAATCGCGCCGTCGACGCGGTGAAGGACCACATCCGGCGCCGCGAGCGCGACGCGCCGGCGGTTCTCGGCCTCAGGGCGGTGTCGAAACTGTTCGACCTCCGGCGCGACGGCATCGACGACGTCGACGGGATGCTGAGCCAGGCCTTCGAAGGCTCCGAGGCGGGGGTGTTCATCGCTTGGCGGGCCTATGCGCGCACCTTCGAGATCGGCGAGCTGGGGCGGCGGCGCGGCGCGGCGGTGGCCGACGAGGCCGAGGCGCTGGTGTCGCGCGCGCTGGAGCGGGGCCGGGCCAACTCCACGGCGCTGGCGCTCGCCTCCTACGTCCACGCCTTCATCCTCCAGCGCTACGAACTCGCCCATGAGCTCGCGAGCGAGGCGGTGCGCCTCAACCCCGGCGATCCGCTCGCCCAGGCCTATCTGAGCCGGGCGAAGCTCTATCTTGGCGACGTCGAGGGCGGCTATCGCCATGCCGCGCTCGCGCGGCGCATGTCCGGCCCGTCGCCCTATCGCTACCATCTCGACTTCATCGCCGGCGTGGCGGCGCTGTCGGCGGGTCGCTACGAGGAGGCGCTGTCGCTCGGCGAGCTGGTCGCCTCCACCACGCCCGGCTACCGCGCGGCGCAGCGCTACCTCCCGCCGCTCTATCTGAAGCTCGGCAGGCGCGAGGACGCCCGGCGCGCCTTCGAGCGGCTGAAGCGGATCGAGCCCGACTATTCCCTCGATCTGCTCCGCGACCCCGGCTATCCGGGCAAGGGGCTGGCGCAGGCCGGCCTCACGGGCTTTCGGGACTGCGACCTCTGAAGGGCGCGGGAGACGCCGGCGCGCCTGCAGCCGCGCCCCGGTTCAGTCGCCTGGAGGCCGCCGGCCGTTCGCGAGCAGCCCAAGCACGTCGGGGTTGTCCTCGTAGCCCTGATGCGCCGCGACCGGATCGGCGACGAGGCCGAGAAGGCTCGGCGTGTTGGACACCAGCACGTTGTGGAACGCGAGGCGCCCGCCGGCGTCGCCGCCGAGGCGCTCCTTCTCGAGCCGGTAGCTGAAGACGTCGTTGGGGTCGGTGAAACCCACCACCTCCATCGCTCCGGCCGCCGCGCCGGCGCGCAGGACGCCTTGCGTCGCCGCCGCGCCGTCACGCGCGGCGAGCGCCGCCGACAGGAAGCGGTCGATGGATCCCGCCGTCGCCCCCGGCCGGCCCTCCAGCGCGGATAGCGCCGCGGTCTCGCCCGGCGCCCGCCGGTTCGCGCGGTCGATGATCGGCAGCTGGTTCGACACCAGATAGATCGCGCGAAGCCCCGACAGCGCCGGGCCCAGCGCGCCGCCCGCCTCGGCGAGGCCGGCGAAGGTGTCGAACATCACCGTGGAGCCGAGGCTCTCGCCAACGAGGGCGAGCGTCTGCGGCGGGGCGCCCGGCGGCACGTCGCAGACGCCCCGCCCGGTCGGGTCGCCGTCGCCCTTCACGAACGCGCCGCCGACGACGTCGCAGAGCGCCGCCTGCATGTCGCGCCGCAGGCCGTCGCCGTTGCGCCCGGCGTACACCATCACGTCGACCAGGCAGCGGTTGAGGAGCTCCGAGCGCAGTTCGGCGTTCAGCGCCGCGCGGGTCGGCTGGCCCGGATCGGGGGCGCGGCCGTTGTCGTAGGCGATGGCGTCGCGATGCGGGTCGGCGTGCGCGCCCCAATGCAGGAAACTCGCGACGATCGGGCCGTCCGGCGTCTCGAAGGCGACGTCGCGGCGCTCGACCGCCGGCCCCTCCGGCCCTGACCCGTAGCGCCGCGACAGCGTCACGGGAGGCGTCTGCGACAGGGCGAGCGCGCGTGCGAGCGAGCCCGCGCGGCGCGTCGTCCAGCTCGCCGGGCCGTCGGGGCGGTGCAGGTGCGAGCACATGCCGTGCGTCGCGACGAGGCGCAGCGGCCGCTGGCCGCTCTCCCGCGTCAGTTGCGCGACGCCGGGGAAGGCGGCGCCGGGCGGCTCGAAGGCGGGGGGCGCGTAGCTGCTCGCGCAGGCCGCCGAGACCACGGCCGCGGCCAGCGCGACGGCCGCCCGCGCGCGGCGGGCGCGCCTCGGCTCACTCCTGCGCATCGTCGCCTCCCTTGGCGAAGATGCCCGTGACCCGCTGCTCGACGATCGGCCCCACCGCCTCGAAGAAGGCGTCGATCTCCGCCTTGGCGGCGTCGGCGTCCGGCGCGCCGCTGCCCTGCTCCGACACCGAGAACACGAGCTCCAGCGCGGTCGCGTCCTGCGGCGGCCGGGAGACGAGCTTCGTGCGCTGGGGCAGCAGGTCGTCGGTCCGGGCAGGGTCGCCCGGCTTGACGCCGGCGATGGAGTAGGACGCCAGCGCGAACTCCTCGGTCTCGAACGCCTGCCCCTTGGGCCGCGTCGCCTTGACGGCGAGCGTGAAGCCGAGCGCGAGCCCGTCTCCGGCGGCGGTCTCGGCCACGGCCTCGCCGAGCCAGTTGTAGACCGGGCGCACCTCCAGCGCGCCGGCGGCCGAGCCCACCGGCGTGATCTTGACGACATGGGCGAAGGTCGTGCGCTCGACCTCGCCCTCGCCGCCGCCGGTCCGCCCTGCGGTCGCGGACCCCGCGCCATGGTTGCGCAGCAGGACGACGCACTGGCCCTTTCTCGACGGTCCCGTCGCCTCGCCGCGGCCGAAGCTCTCGGGGTCCTCGATGATGAGCGAGGCCGCGTAGTTCTCCTTCGACCGGGCCGCCAGCGCGTCGACGCGCGACTTCAGCCTGTCGGCGACGAAGCTCACGATCTGGCCGGCGGCGAAGACGGCGATCGTTGTGGCGACCCCTGACGCCTTGAAAGACTCAGTCTGCGTCACGACACAGTGCTTCTCAATCGCCGCCGCCATGTCGGCGCCGGCCTTGGCGTAGCGCTCCCGCGCCTCGGGACCGAGATGACCCTCCGGCAACGTCGCGAAGGCGGCGTCGAACTCCTCGCCGCCGACCACCGCGGCGGCTTCGGTCCCGGTGAGCGCGATCCGCGCGCGCCTTTCGCCTGTGACGCCCGACGCCGCGTCAGGCGTGAAACTCAGCACCCGCACATACTCGCAGCCGGAAATCGCCATCGTCGACGCCAGCAGCGTCGCCATACCCGCGCTCTTCATCGCCATGTCTCCTGTGTTGTCGTCGCGCTCGGATCGAAGCGCGCCGACAAGCCTCGGCGGAGACGTCTCAGTGGCGGCGCCGGCGCGTGATCTCGCCGTGAAATCGCGGCTCCGGGCGCATCAAATCGGCGCTGCGCGGCCTTGCGGCGCCCGCCGCGACGGGCCGATCCGGCCGCGGCTCACGGCGCCGCCCAGCCGATGGCGACGGCGTAGACGACGCCCTGCCGCGCCGGATCGAGCCCGAGCAGCCGGTTCAGCGCCGCGTCGCGAAAGCCGCCCATGCACAGGGTCGCGAGGCCCGCCTCCTCGGCGGCGAGGCAGAGCGTCTGCGCCACGTGGCCCGCCTCGAGCAGGATGTAGCGGTAGCCGCGCGGGCCGTACTTCTTCTGACAGCGCAGGAACTCCGCCGCGACGCAGACGACCGCGTTGGCGTGCTCGACGAAGGGCCAGGTGTAGAACGCCTCCGCCATCGCCGCCGCAGACGGCTGGCCCAGCGCTTCGAGCGACGGGCCGAAGGGGTCGAAGTGATGCGCGCCGTCGGGGGCGCCGCGCAGGTTCCGCACGATCGCGTAGAGGTCGAGCGGATAGAGCCCGCCCGCCGAGGGCGCCGTGCGCCGCGCGAACTTCCCGCCGCTCTCCAGCCCCGCGATCTCGGCGACGCCGTAGCCGGCGCAGAGCAGCGCGCCGAGGGTCTCCAGCGCCATCTCGCGCTCGACGAAGCGCCGCGTGGAGCGTCGCCGCGCCGCCAGCCGCGCGACGAGCCCCGGCGCGGCCGGCGGCAGCGCGGTGCGCGGCGCGTCCGGGTGCAGCGTGCGCTCCTGGAGATAGGGCGCGCCGCGATAGGCGCTCTCGTTAAGCCACGGCTCGGAGTTGAGGTGATAGAGCCGCGACAGCGCGGTCGGGTCCTCGACGTCGATCATGCGCCACCTTCAGGCCAGCGGATGCGGACAACGGTTCAGCGCGTCGGGTCGCGACGGGCTCGCCCTCAGCCCCCACACCGCCGGCGCCTCGAACAGGCGGCGCCCGCCGAGCCGCGCCTCGCCATGGCCGAAATGGATCGGCTGCAGCCCGGTCGCGATGGCGCGCACCACGCGCCAGCCGGCGGCGGCGACGTCGGGCGCGGTGATCTCGACATAGGCGGCGCGCGCGCCGGTCTCGACCAGCCGCGCGACGACGGCCCGCAGCGCGTCGCCCGTGGCCGCCGCATGCGCCGGCGCCGGGAGATCGTCGAGCGCGACGCGCCGCCCGCCTTCGGAGAGGAAGTCGAACTCCGCGCCATGGGCGGCGATGGCGTGGAAGCCGGGGTGGTCGTCGAGCTCGCGCACGTCCTCGTAGCGCCTGAGACGCCCCGAAGGATCGCTCTCGCGGAAGCGCGCCGCCTCGCTGGGTCGCGCCTGGCAGAGCTCGAACACCGCCTTGTCGACCGCGCGCGCCGGGTCGGCGTCGCAGCCCATGCCGACGACGCGGGCCGGCCCCTCGCCCGGCGGATTGTCGGCGACGGCCAACACCACGCGCGCCGCCTGATCGGTCGGCAGCAGGAACAGCCGCACCGTGACGCCGAACCAGCGATAGTGGCGGATGACGTCGGCGGCGACGCAGCCGCGCTCCGGCGTCTCGATCAGCGTCGCCGGCAGCCGGTTGAGCCATGCGATCATCAGCGCATCCCGCTCGATCGCCTCGTGGAGACCGCCGAGGATCGCGCTCTCCAGATCGAGCCCCGCCGAAAGCCCGTTCGACGTCACGGCCGCGAAACGGTCCTCCGGCCGCGGAGCAGGGCCGACGAGATAGACAAGCGCGGCGGGCGCCTCGACGCGCCTCCCGGTCGCAAGGTCGACGCCGTCGATCCACGACGTCTCCGTCTCCGGCGTCCAGCGCGCATAGGGCAGCGCGTCGTACTGGTCCTCGGCGTAGAGCACGCATTCTGCGGGGGTGATGCAATCCGGCGCGGCGCGGCCGACGCGGACGCGGCGCGCGTCCCAGTGATAGGCGCTGTAGCGCTCCACCGCCTCGCCGAGTGCCGCGAGCCGCGCCTCCGCCTCGCTGCGGCCCTTGCCGGCGTTCAGGCGCTCGCGCCGCGGCGCCGCGCGGAAGTCGAAATGCGCGAGCGTCGCGGTCCACAGATGCGGCGTCGCGGGCTCCTCCGGGCCGCGGCTCTGCGGCGCCATGTTGGAGACGAGGCCGCAGCGCCGGCTGACCAGCGCGGCCTCCATCGCCGCCGCCTGAAGGGCCATGCTCATGCCGGGGCGCTCCCCTGATCTGCGTCGCAGACCGGGCAGCCGGGCTTGCGCAGAACGGTATGCTTGGTCTGGGCGAGCGTGCGCAGGTCAAGCGTGATCAGCCGGCCGTCGAGCGCCGGCGCGGCGAGCCCGGAGAGCACGTTGAGCGCCTCCAGCGCCATCATGCCGCCGAGGATGTCGGCCGCCGGCGCGAAGGCTTCGCGACGGTCGCCGAGGTCGCGCCTGAGCTGGTCCAGCCGCCGCTCAAGGCTGAACCGCGAACCGGGGTTGGCGGCGCAGGACACTTCGCGCATGCGCCAGCACATGTAGCACGGGCCCTCCCCCGCCGTCGCGAAACCCGGGCCGACGACGATCTCGCCGCCTTCCAGCGCGCCGGCGAGCCAGCGCACCCGCCGGGCCCGCGCCGCGCGGTTGAGCTTCAGCGCGAGATTGAGCTGCGCGGACTCAAGGCAGCACAGCGCGAGGTCGGCGCCGTCGAGCAGGGCCTCGACGTCCTCGACGGCGTCCCCTGCCGTCTCCGGGGCGTCAATGACGATCTCCGGCGCCAGCGCGGCGAGCCGTTCGGCGACGCACCGGCCGCGCGCGGCGCGCGGCGCGGCGCCGGCGAAGAGCGCGGCGTAGTAGTCGTCCGTCGCCGTCGCCGGGGTCGGGTCGACCAGCGTCAGC
>CAYGUQ010000114.1:0-9754 GCA_964352995.1 uncultured Rhodobacterales bacterium | reverse complement strand
CGGGCGATCCCCCCGGCCTTCCCGCTCGATGCGACGGTCGCCTCCAACCCCTTCCTCGGCCAGACCGGCGAGCCCTTCGCGACCGCCGCGGCGCGGCTGGCGCGCGTCGCCGGGGTCCGCCTGACCCGCCCGCGGGCGGACTACGCGGCCGAGATCGTGGCGGGCCGGATCGCCGACGAGGACCTGGCCGCCGCGCTGGAGGCCGCCGAAGGGCCGCAGCCGTCCCTCGACCTGCAGACGCTGAAGGCGGCCTGCCTTGGCGAGAGCGCCGCGCCGGTCGCACTGCCGACGGTCGCCGACCTCGCCGCCAGAAAGGGCGCGGTGGACTGGCCCTCGGTCATCGACCGCACCGTCGGGCTCTGGGCCGTGGGACATTTCGACCGGGGGCAGGCGCTGTGGACCCCAGCGCCCGGACGGCGCGCCTACGACGCGTGGAAGGCCTGGGCGACCCACGACCTGACGCCGGAGATCGCCGGGCTCGGCGGCTTCTGCGCCCATGTCGCCGACGCGCCGGACACGCCCGAGCGCGCGATCCTGCGCGCGTCCGACAGTCTGGGAATCACTGCCGCCGCCGCCGAAACCGCCTTCCACCGCCTGCTGATGGACTTCGGCGGCTGGGCGCAGCACGCGCGCTGGCTGCTCTGGCGCGCGGAGCTGGAAGGCGAGACGGACGGCGCGCTGACCGATCTTCTGGCGATCCGGCTGCTGTGGGAGGAGGCGCTGCTCGCCCATGCGCCGCAGACGC
The DNA here is from genome assembly GCA_964352995.1 of uncultured Rhodobacterales bacterium. Taxonomy (GTDB): domain Bacteria; phylum Pseudomonadota; class Alphaproteobacteria; order Rhodobacterales; family Rhodobacteraceae; genus Rubrimonas. The sequence goes on along the minus strand of CAYGUQ010000114.1, from coordinate 9,009 downwards.
GGGCCGCCTGGATTGCGACTGTGGCGGCGCACGAGGCGCCGCTGACGCCGACGCGCGACCAGATCGTCGACGCCGTCCTGCAGGACGCCTCGGAGCGCGCCCACCAGCGCGGCCTCGCTAGCGCCCTCGCCGGCGGCGCCGCCGACGCGAAGGCCGCCGGGCCGGCCAATGCCGCCGCCCGGCCGGCGCTGCAGGCCGCCTTCTGCATCGACGTGCGCTCGGAGGTCTTTCGCCGCGCCCTCGAACGCCAGAACCCGGAGATCGAGACCGTCGGCTTCGCGGGCTTCTTCGGCCTGTCCGTCGCCCATCGCGACCACGGCTCCGACACTTCCGAGGCGCATCTGCCGGCGCTGCTGCGGCCGGCCCTCGCCTCCAGCAGCCGCGCCGCGCCCGACGCCGAGCAGGACGCCCGCATCGCGGCCCGCGCGGTGCGCGCCTGGGGCCGCTTCCGGCAGGCGGCGGTGTCCTCCTTCGCCTTCGTCGAGGCCGCCGGGCCGCTCTACGGCTTCAAGCTGATGAAGGACGCCCTCGGCGCGAAGCGGCAGGCGGACATGGGGCCGCCGCCGCGTTTCGAGACCGCGCTCGACGCGGACGCCAAGGCCGACGCCGGCGCCGCCATCCTGAACGCGATGGGGCTCGCGAACGCGCAGGCGCCGCTCGTGCTGCTGATCGGCCATGGCGCGCAGGTCGCCAACAACCCGCATGAGAGCGCCTATCACTGCGGCGCCTGCGGCGGCTACACCGGCGCGGTGTCGGCGCGGCTGCTCGCGACGCTGCTGAACGACCCCGAGACGCGCGCGGGCCTCGCCGGACGCGGCGTCTCGCTGGCGCCGGACGCCATTTTCGTCGGCGGCCTGCACGACACGACCACCGACGAGGTGACGCTCTACGTCGACGACCCCGCGCAGGGCGACGCCGAGACGCTCGACGCGGCGCGGGTCTGGCTGGCCGCGGCCGGGGCGGAGACGCGCGCCGAGCGCGCCGCGCGTCTGCCGAACGCCACGCCGGCCACGGTCGCCGCCCGGGCGCTCAACTGGGCCGAGGTGCGCCCGGAATGGGGACTCGCAGGCTGCGCCGCCTTCATCGCGGCGCCGCGCGCGGCGACCGCGGGCGCCGATCTCGCCGGCAGGGCCTTCCTGCACAGCTACGACTGGCGCAGCGACGAGGGCGGGGGCACGCTTGAGCTGATCCTCACCGCGCCCGTGGTCGTCGCGAGCTGGATCAGCCTGCAATACTACGGCTCGACCGTGGCGCCCGAGGCGTTCGGCGGCGGCGACAAGCTGATCCACAACGTCGTCGGCGGCATCGGCGTGGTCGAGGGCAACGGCGGGCGGCTCCGCGCCGGCCTGCCGGCGCAGGCCCTGCACGACGGCGAACGCCAGACCCACGAGCCGCTGCGTCTGTCGGTGATGATCGAGGCCCCGCAGGAGGCGATCATCGCCGTTCTGGAGCGCCACCCCGCGGTGCGCGCGCTGTTCGACAACGGCTGGATGCACCTCTTCGCGATGCGGGACGGGCGGATCGCGGCCCGCTACCAGGCCGGGCTCAGCTGGCGCGACGACGTCGAGGTCGGCCTCGCCGCCTAGGCTGGGGGCGTCCTCGCCCAACGGGGCGGAGCGTCCCCGCCTCGGCGACGGGGGCGCCCCGCGGCGCGCAGACCGGCCGCGCGGGAGGCCGCGGCCTGGCGACCCGCGCGCTCAACGCGCAACGGTGCTATGCTGCGCGCCATGGCCGATCGCGAACCGGCATTGATGGAGGATCGATGGAGCCGCCCGGGGCGTCAGCCCGCGGCGGGCTGCGCTCGCGACTCCGAACCACCGTGCGCCCCATCTGGTTGTGTGCTTGGCTGCATGCACGCAGGTTTCAGATTCGACCGGGATTGGCGCCATTGCAGGATTTCATGCAGAACCTCGGTGACGGAGCCGCGGCGAGAACGTCCGGGACGCGCCGCCGCGCTGGGGCGGCCCTCGCCATGAGGCTGGACGCATTGCCGCGGAGCGTCCGCGGGGCTCTGTCCCGCCTGTTCGCGCGCGACGCCGCCGGTCGGAAGCCTGCGGGACCGGGCCGCGACGCCGCGCCGGTCACGCGGCTTTATCTGAGGCTCCGCCTCGCCGCCGCCTTCGCGCTCATCCTCGGCGTGGTGCTGTTCTCGCATTTCTCGATCAGCGCCATGCGCGAGGAGGTGCGGACGAAGATCCAGATCTCCGAGGCGATCACGTCGGCGCAGAACGGCATCTCGTCGATCGAGCTCGGTCTGCACGACCTCGTCGCCTCAAGCGACGTCTGGCGCGCCGAGGAAAGCCGCGCGAGCATCCGCAGCGGTCGCGAGCAGCTCATGTCGGCGGCCTCGAAGATCGGCAGGCTTCGCGATGCGGGCGCGCTCGACCCCAACACGGTGGCGATCCTCTCCAACGCGATGCTGAGGCCGCTCGAGAAGATCACCGTCATGATCAAGCTGGCGGAGCCGCTGATCGAGCGGGGCGGACCGCTGGGCCAGCCGGCGAAGCGGTACTCGACGCTCGGCATCGACATCTCCAAGGTCACGCAGCCGGCGCTCCTGCAGATGCGCCGCTACGAATACGCCGGGCTGCTGGAGGCGACCGACCACCTCGCGGTGGAGAGCGTCGTGCTCGTCGCTCTGTGTTTCGCCGCGCTGATCCTCAGCGCCGCCTTCATCTTCCTTCCGCTTGAGCGGCGCGTCATGCATTCGCAGGAAGTCATCCTGCGCAAGACTCAGGCGGCGGAGCTCGCCTCGAAGTCGAAGTCGCAGTTCCTTGCGACCATGAGCCACGAGATCCGCACGCCGATGAACGGGGTTCTGGGGATGGCGGGCATCCTTCGTCACACGCGCCTCGACGACAAGCAGCTCAAGATGCTGGACATCATCACGTCTTCGGGAAAGACGCTCGTCTCGCTGCTCGACGACATTCTGGACTTGTCGCGGCTGGAGGCGAAGGCGACCCGCTTCGACAGCCGGCCGCTGGACGTCCGGAGCGTCGTCAGCGACTGCGCCAGCCTTTTCGAGCCGCTCGCCAGCAGCAAGGGCGTGACGCTCGGACACGCGGTGGCGCCGGAGGTGGCGGCGCGGCATGCCGGCGACGAGACGCGCATCCGCCAGATCATCTACAATCTCGTCTCGAACGCCATCAAGTTCACCCTGGAGGGGCGCGTCTCGATCTCCGTCTCGGCGCTCGGCGCGCGGGACGGCGCGCAGATGCTGGCGATCGCGATCGAGGACAGCGGCATCGGCATCGCGCCGGAGGCGCAGGCGCGCGTCTTCGACGTCTTCGAACAGGCCGACAGCTCGACGACGCGGCGCTTCGGCGGCACCGGCCTCGGCCTCGCCATCGTGAAGCGGCTGGCGGAGGGCATGGGCGGCGGCGTCGACCTGCGGAGCGAGCCGGGCGTCGGGTCTACCTTCACCGTCCGCCTGCCCCTGAAGCTCGCTGAAGAAGAGGAAGCCGCCAGGGACGCGGAGATCGTCGATTCGCCCGAGTTCGGCGAACCGGGAGACGCCCCGCGCGTCCTGGTGGTCGACGACAACGACGTGAACCTCGACGTGGCGCGGGCGATGCTCGAACGCCTCGGCTGCACTGTGAACGTGTGCGCGAACGGCCGCGCGGCGATCGACCTGGCGCGCGCCTTCGCGCCGGACCTGATTCTCATGGACATCTCCATGCCGGGAATGGACGGCTGCGAGGCGACGCGGCGCATCCGCGCGCTCGAACTGCGCAAGAAGCCGCGGATCCAGGGCATGTCGGCCCATGTCGGCCCCGAGCATGTCGCCGCGGCGGCCGAAGCGGGCATGGACGGCTTCATCACGAAGCCGATCGACGTCGCGAATCTCGAAGCCGCGCTGGCGGCGCTGCCGAGGCGGACGAGCGCGCGCAACGCCGAGAAACGGGGGGTTGGATCATGAGCCTGCGCCGCAGCCGCGCGCACCTCGCCGCCGCGCTGACAAGCCTCGCGGCGCTCGTCCTGCTCCCGGCCTGGGCGGCGTCGGACGACAGGCGGATCGTGCGGCTCTACAACTGGGTCGACTACATCAACCCCAAGGTGATCGCGGACTTCGAGGACGAGACCGGGATCGACGTCATCATCGAAACCTACACCAGCAGCGAGCAGGCCGAGGCGCGCCTGCTGCTCGGCGGGCAGGGCTTCGACCTCGTGGTCGTCTACTCCCAGCAGGTCGACAGGCTGGCGAAGGCCGGCGCCATCGAACCGTTCGACGCCGATCTCGTCCCGAACAGGAGCGGCGTCGACACGTCGATCATGGCGCTGATGCCGGGCGCCGCGTCGGACGCCATGCTCACCATGCCCTATTTCTGGGGAACCACGGGCATCGGCTACAACGTCAAGGAGCTGGAGAACCGCTTTCCCGAAGGCATTCCGCGCAGCTGGGGCCTGATCTTCGAACCCGAGCTGACGCGACGCATCGAGAGCTGCGGCGTCCATGTCATCGACGCGCCGGAGACGGCGATCGGCGCCGCGCTGGCCTGGCTGGGCCTCGACCCCCGCAGCAAGAACCCCGACGACGTCGAGGCCGCGATGACGGTGATCGAGCGCGCTTCGGTCCACTGGCGCGCGATCGACAGCGAACTCATCAACGCGATGGCGACAGGCGCCTCCTGCGTGACCCTCGCCTGGAGCACGGAAGTCCTGTTGGCGATGGGGTCTGCCGCCGATGGGCTGGAGGTCGGCTACATGCTGCCGAAGGAAGGCTCCGAGATCTGGGTCGACAGCTTCGCGATACCCCGCGGCGCCCCCCACAGGGAGGAGGCGCACGAGCTGGTCAACTTCCTGCTGCGGCCGGACATTGCGGCGCGCCTGACGAACTGGTCGCAGGCCGCGAACGCCGTGCCCGCGTCGACGCCCATGGTGAAGCGCGAGATCGTCTCCAACCCTGGCGTGTATCCCCCGGAAGACATGCGGGAGCGCTTCTACCCGCTCGCGGCGATCAGCGTGGGCATGCAGGCGGAGATCAACAACCGGTGGATGTGGATCAAGCTGCCCAAGTAGCGGCGACGCCCGGCCGACGCGCAGCGTCGGCCGGGCGTCCGGCTCGGCCCGCGGCCTCGCCTAGAGGAACCGCGACATCAGAAGCACCGATAACAGGGCGAAGAAAATGCCCAGACCCTCACGCCAACCCAATACCTCCTCGAACCAGATGACGCCCATCGCCGTCAGCGCCAGTATCGTGACCACCGAGTACACGACGCCGACCTGCGCAAGGGTCATCGTCTTCATGGCGAAGAGCCAACCTCCGGCGGAAAGTACGTAGAGACTTGCGCCGATGAGGAAGCTCCACGTCAGCAATGACGCCTCTTTCTGGGATGCGACCTTGATGAAGTAGTCGGCGATGATCGCGGTCGCGACCGAGAAGCCGGTGATGGCGATGCCCGCGCCGCTCATGCCGCAGTCATCCTGCGCTGCGCCACGACCCTGCCGGCGCGCGAGAGTTCGGGGTCGATGCTCTTCTCGATATGATGAATCATCCCGATCTCTCCATAGTCGATGGTCAGTTCCTCGCCAGGCGCAATATCCCGAATGGCGACGAGAACGTCGTCTTCGGTCACCCGCAGGTTGGGAGTGACCGAGTGATTCATGTACTTGTCTTCGTCGCTGGACAGCCGATAGATCCCGAATTCGGGAAAATGCTCGGCGTGTACGATGATATGCTCCTGAATATGCTCGGGGAGCCGCGCCAGTTCGCTCTCACGGATTGTTTTGTCGAACAACGGCTCGAAACGCCATACGCGCGCCCCGGCGTGGATCGTGTTGACGCAAAAGACACCGATTCCGTGGATCGGGCTCATGTCGAGCCGGGTTCTGATCAAGAACATCTGCAGTTCCTCATGCATGGGTTGACCACGACGCTACGCGTCTAGTCTGCGTGACGCGCACAACCGAGAGTAGCGCCGGCTCTGCAGATAGGATCACTGTTCTAAGGCGGCGGCGCGGGGGCGGACGGCGCAGGACCGTTCGCCCGGCGCAGCGCCCGGGACGGCCAGCCCGACCGCGACCGCCATGACCTCCCCTCGTGGTGATCTCGCCTGCTTCGGCGGGGTCGACCATGCGTCCGATCCGGTCGCAGCCGGGCGCGCCGCACGCGGCGCCGCCTCCGGCGCGCCCGGCGCGCGTCGTCCATCGCGCAGGCCGGCGCGCCGCGGGGCCAGAGGCGCGCGGCGTCTGTCGGCAAGGCGGGACGGGTCGTTCTTCGCGACGGGCCAAGGGCGTCGTCGCTTCAATCGGTTGCTGACGACGCCCGCACGGCTCAGGCCGCGCCTGCAAGACCTTGGCGGGGATCATCGCACGGTCTCTGGCGGCGCGCGGCGGGTGAAGGCCTCGCGCCCGCTGCGGCGCGCCGAAGCGCGGCCTTGGGCGGAGCCGGGAGCGTCACGGCCGCCTTCGGGAACGATCGCCGCACCCCGACAGGCGCGCGGCGGCAAATTTGGACCGTCGCTGTTCAATGGCCGCTTTCAGTACGCGCATACGCGTCGCTCCAGACGCCGAGGGGGCTCGACGTCCATGCTTGGCGGCAAAACTTTCTAAAATTTTAACGGATGCGCGCGGGGTTCCCACTCCAGAGGCTCCACCGTGGCGCGTGGAAGCCCGGCGCGCCGGCTCGGCAGCGTCGCAGGCGGCCCATCGGCGGAAGCCAGTCGCACCGGCGCATGACGTTTTTCCCCAATATCTTCATATACTTGAACGTCATCCGAATCATGCGGTCACGTCCTTGAGCCCCATCCGGCAGGGCATGGCGCGGCCTGCGCTTGGCGACGCTGCGTCAGGGTCTGCGACCTTGGCGCCGTGCCGCCGGTTCGCTTGATTAACGGTTCGTTAAATGTTTCCCTGAGGCCGGTCAGTTTCCTTTGGAGACGTGTTTAGATGCCTCACGCCAACGGCGCAGCATTCGAGATCGACGCCGAAATCGCCGGGCTGGCGCTCGAAGCCGCGACCCTTCTCAGCACCATCGAAGCCGGCACCTCCGCCGAGGAGTTGCGGCGCCATGCGTGCGGCATCGAGGATGCGCTCGATGCGATCGAGCCGCCGCTTGCGCGCAAATGGATGGCCGCCACAGCGCAGTCGCTGAAGCACGCGGCGCTGTTCGCGGCGGCGCGGCCGGATCTGGAGCCGGCCGCGGCGGCGGCGATGGACGCGCGGCTCAACGCCATCGCCCGGTCCCAGATCGCCATCGTCGCCGCGACGACGGTGGGCGCGCGCTAGAGCGTCTTCCGGGCTGGCAGACCCGGTCGACGACGAGAAAACCGCTCCGAAACAAGCGCCCCGAGCATCAGGCCTGACGCAGTCCGGTCAATCGCCCCGGGGTGCGCGCCAGATGGCCGACGCCTCCGCGCAGGGCTACAGCATCTCTCGCAGCATCGCGCTGCGCGCGGCCGGCGGCGACGCGAGCGCGGCCGCGTAGCTCTCCAGCGACGCGCTGAGGGCGAGGGCCGGGTTCGACGGCCGGAAGATGACGCCCGAGGCGGCCAGACGAAGATCGGGCGCGTAGCCGAAGCGCCGCAGGCCCAGCACCTCCCGCGCCGTGACGGCGGTCGTCGCGGCTGCGCGGTCCGCGCCGCCGCCGTCGCGGCGCGTCGAGACCAGCCGGAACGGGGCGAGCCGATGCACGCCGCCGAGAAGCCAGCAGTCGTTCAGGACCGGGTGCCACTTGTCCATCCGCGGCGCGCCGCCCCCTGCGGGAGCGTAGAGGCCGGCGCGCCGGGCGACCTGCCCCCAACCGGCGTTGACCCGCGCCCATTTCTCGTGGCCGGCCGAGGGGGAGAAGGCGTCGGCGTCCCACTCGCCGCCGATGACCCGGTCTCCGGCGTCGGCGGCGGCGAGGCTGTAGACGCCCCAGCAGTAGCGCCACAGCTCGAATCGGAACCGGACCATCGGCGGCATCGAGGACGCCAACGAGCGCACGCGCCCGACCGCCGCCTCGACGGCCGGCGTCTGGGCGCGCGCGTCCCAGACCCAGCGGGGCGGGTTCAGCGGCAGGCTCCGCAGGGCGATCCTGAGACTGTGCTCGGTGTAGGCCATGCGCCGAGAGTGGCGCGCGCCCCGTTAAGCGGCCATTTCCCGCCTGGGCGCGGCGGCAGAATCGCCCCTTGAGCCGCAGCGACCCCTGCGCCCGGAGCGCCGCGCCTGCGGCTGGCGGGTCGGGCGCCGCGGCGCAGTGGAGCAAGGGCGAGGGAGAAGCCCCGGCGCGGGCGCCTTAAGCGAACCTTTACCATATCGGACAAGAACATCGCTCCACGATCCCGCTTTGGGAGAGCGGGCGCGCGCGGCGATCGAGGCGGCGCGACCCGCATTCCCGAGCGGCCCGCATCCGGAGCCGAAATGTCCTTTCAAGTCGTCACCGGCGCCATGATGACCTGCAGCTTCGGCGCGGCCCCGGCGACCTTCGTCGCGGCGCCGGGACAGACGGTCATGGCCGGCGGCCTGCCGGCGGGCACCAGCTTCGACTATGCGCCGATGCTCAACATCCCGACCTTCGGGACCTGCATGAGCCTGGCGAACCCCACCGTCGCCGCCGCCACCGCCGCCGCGCTCGGCGCGCTCACGCCGATGCCGTGCATCCCGATGACCGTGGCGCCCTGGGCGCCCGGTTCGGCGACCATCCTCATCGGCGGCAAGCCGGCGCTGCACGACGGATGCCTCGCGACCTGCGCCTATGGCGGCGCCATCCAGTTCTCCATGGCGGGCCAGTTCACGGTGATGGTCAGCTAGCCGCCCGCCAGGGAAACCGCCTCGTAACCAAGGTCCGCGATGCTGAAGAAACTTCGCGCCCGCCGGCGCCCGACCCGCCAGACCGCAAGCCCTCCCCGCGCCGCGGGCTCGTGACGGCGGCTCCTCGACTTCCGCGCTCCAGAACGGCGCGCGGCGACGACGCAGAATGCAGGGAAGCCAGACGATGCTCAGGATCGTGATTCTCGCCGGACTTGTGACGACGACGGTGAGCGCCTTCCTGCTGGGGGCCGTGTTCGGCGTGATGCTGTCGCCCGG
>CAYGUQ010000113.1:0-9786 GCA_964352995.1 uncultured Rhodobacterales bacterium | reverse complement strand
CCGTAGGCGCCCTGCAGCGCCCGAGAGCTATGAGGAGCTGCTCGACCTCGCATGCCTGATCCCGGAGCTGGAGCCCGGCATGGCCGGCCTCGCGTCGCGCAGCGAGCCCGGCCACAACCTGACGCACGCCTTCCTGCTGCATCTCGCGCCGCTCGGCGGGCGGGTGTTCGACGCGCGCTGGAACTACGTCGCCAACAGCGCGCAGGGCGTGGCGGCGGGGGAGGCGTTGCGGCGCATTCTCGCCTGTTCGGGCGGCGCCGACGCGCAGCTCGACGCGGGCGCTGCGCGCGATCTGTTTCTGGACGGCGGGGCGGCGATGTATCTCGACAGCTCGGTCGCGGCGGGGGCCGAGGGGCGTTCGTCGGTCGCGGGCTTGGTCGGATGGGTCGCGCACCCTCTCGGGGTCCGCCGCGCCTCGCAGACCGGCGGCTTCGGGCTCGCCATTCCGCGCAACGCGCCGAACCCCGAGGCGGCGTTCCTGCTGATGCAGTGGCTCACGTCGAAGCCGGTCGATCGCCTGATCGCGCTTGCCGGCGGCAACCCGTCGCGCTTCTCGACGCACGCCGACCCCGAACTCAACGCGCAGATGCCGCATCTGGCGGTCTTCGGCGAGGCGCTCCGGCACGCGGACCCCGACTGGAGGCCGATCATACCCGTCTGGGGGCGGATCAACGAGATGCTGGGCTTCGCGCTGGCGCGCGCGATGACGGGAGAGATCAGCGTGCAGGCGGCGCTCGACAGCGTCGCGGCGCCGATAGCGGAGATCATGGCGGAGGCCGGCTATCACGCCTGGCGGAGCCCCTAGGCGTGCGCGCCGCCGCTCGGTGCGGCGTTCAGAGCGTCCAGTCGTCGATTGCGGCGATGTCGTCGTCGCTCAGCCCCAGATGGTGCGCGACCTCGTGCACCAGCACATGGGCGACCAGTTCGCGCAGCGAGACGTTGGCGCGATCCGCCCATTCGTCGAGGATCGGGCGGCGATAGAGCGTCACGCGGTCGGGCGGCCGCGGCGCGTCGTCCACCGACTGCTCGGTGAGCGCGACGCCCTCGTAGAGCCCGGTGAGCTCGAAGGGGTCCTCGATGCCCATGTCGTCGAGCAGGGCGTCGTCGGGAAACTCCTCGACGCCGATCACGAGCCGGTCGCAGCGCGCGCGCATCTCCTGCGGCAGGGCGGCGAAGGCGGCGCGGGCGAGGGCGTCGATGTCGGCCAGCGACGGCGCCGCCGCGTCCGCCGGCCAGCTACCGGTCTCGCTCACAGCACCGCGTTCGCTGCCGGCTGGCGCTTGCGGTGCCGGGAGGCCGTGTCCGGGGCCTGGCCGAGCAGCGCCTCGATGTCGAGCGCGCGGATCTCCGCCGCGCCGCCGCCGGGCGCCCCGTTCTGCGCCGTCGCGCGCACGGCGCTGTCGCGCAGGGCGCGCCGGAACGCCTCCACGATGCGCCAGCGCTCGCCGGCGGCGCCGTACGCGCTCTCCAGCGCCGAGGCGTGCGTGGCGACCCAGAGCGCGGCGGCTGCGGCGACCTGCGGGCAGGCGTAGGAGGTGCCGCTCACCTCGCTCGCCTCGGCCCCGGCCGTGTCGGCGAAGACGAAGGGGTCGTCCTCGCCGGCCGGACGCACGGCGGCGCGGTTGACGCCGACCGCCGGGGCCCAAACGTCGACGCGCTCGGCCTCGGCGTAGCCACCGGGCGGATAGTGGATGAGCGTCGCGCCCTCCTTCGCGTAGCCGCCGACGGCGATGGTCCGCGCGAAGCGCGCCGGGTAGACGACGCGGTCGATGATCTGCCCCGCGGCGCAGACGACGATCACGCCGGCCTCATAGGCGCGGTCGACGGCGTCCCGCGTCGCCTGCGCCGTGACCGTCTCGCCGCCGAGCAGCGCGCGCAGCAGCTCGAAGGCGCCCATCGGACCGGGGTTGCCCATGCTGATCGACATCACACGCGGCTGCGGATCGAGCCCGAGCGCATGGTCGATCGCGTCTCCGATCAGCCCCGTGCGCGCGGAGGCGCGGAACACCGGGCCGTTGGCGACGCGATAGGGCGTGACATGGGCGCCCGGCGCGACGCCGCGCAGCTCCGCCTGGTCGGACAGGATCACCGAGAGCGTCTTCACGCCGTGGTCGGGAAACTCCGTCAGCGCCTCGATGGTCGAGCCGGGGTCGGCGCGCGGCGCCAGCGGCGCGAGGATGCGGGACGGGTCGTAGTAGTTCACGCCGAGGTCGAGCCGGATGTTGGCCGGCGGCGTGTCGCCGACGAAGCCGAGCGCCGGGTGCGCCGCCAGTCCGGTGTCGATGTGGGCGATGGGGGCCGCGCCCTTGCGCAGCAGCGCCTGCGCGGCCTTCCAGCGGCGATCGCCGCGCGCGGGTCCGAGATCGCGTATCATGATGTCCTCACCGGCCCGTCTCTCCGCCGCCGCCCTGTCGTCGCCACCCTAGCGGCCGGCGAGGCCGCGCGCACGCGACATTGGCGCGCGGCGCGATTCACGAACGGCGCGTTACTACTGCCTAAACTGTCATCATTGCTCATAAAATAATCATATCGCGCATTCGATGTTCATGGCGGTCTGATGCGTGCATTCCGAGTTCACGGTTTTTCAACGCCTTGGCCTCTGAGAACCGGCGTCGGTCTGGTTTGGCACGGTCGTTGCATGAACCGCGTACAAGCAGGCGCGGCGCCTGCGGAAGCCGAGGGGAGAGGCATGAAACTGATCATCGCCGTGATCAAACCGTTCAAGCTAGAGGAGGTGCGGGAGGCGCTGACCGGCGTCGGGGTGCAAGGCCTGATGGTCTCCGAGGTCAAGGGGTACGGACGCCAGAGCGGCCACACGGAAATCTATCGCGGCGCGGAGTACGTCGTGAACTTCGTTCCGAAGATCAAGCTCGAGATCGCCTGCGCCGACGGCGCGGTCGACAAGATCGTCGAGACCATCGCGTCGGCGGCCCGCACGGGCAAGATCGGCGACGGCAAGGTCTTCGTTCTCGATCTCGACCAGGCGCTCCGCGTGCGCACCGACGAGCGCGGCGAAGATGCGCTCTGATCCGCCGGCCATCCCGACCATGAGGAAACCAATGCGTATTGTCACTTCTCCGTTCGGGCGCTTCGCCCTCGCAGCCGCGTCTGGCGCGGCGCTTCTCGCGACGCCGGCGCTGGCGCAGGAGGCCGCGGCCGCCGCGCCCGAGCTGCCGCGCGACGGCGTCTGGATCATGAACACCCTGCTGTTTCTCGTCAGCGGCTTTCTGGTGATGTTCATGGCGGCCGGCTTCTGCATGCTCGAGGCCGGGCTTGTGCGCACCAAGAACGTGGCGATGCAGTGCACCAAGAACATCTCGCTCTTCGCGCTGGCCGCGGTGGCCTACTACCTGATCGGCTACAACCTGATGTACCCGCTCGGCAGCTGGAGCATCGGCAGCGATGAGACCGGCGGCTATCTCGGCGCGTTCGGCGTCGCGGTGCTGGAGGCGGTCGGCATCGGCGCCGACGGCGCGGACGACATCGACTACGCCTCGACCGGCTCCGACTACTTCTTCCAGCTGATGTTCTGCGCCACCACGGCCTCGATCGTGTCGGGCACGCTGGCCGAGCGCATCAAGCTGTGGCCGTTCCTGGTCTTCACCTTCGTCCTGACCGCGCTGATCTATCCGATCCAGGCGTCCTGGAAGTGGGGCGGCGGCTTTCTCGACAGCCAGTACGGCTTCCTCGATTTCGCCGGGTCGACCGTGGTGCACTCGGTGGGCGGCTGGGCCGCGCTGGCCGGCGCCATCATCCTCGGCGCGCGTCGGGGCAAGTACCGCGCCGACGGGTCGGTCGAGCCGATCCCGGGCTCGAACCTGCCGCTGGCGACCCTCGGCACCTTCATCCTGATGCTGGGCTGGTTCGGCTTCAACGGCGGCTCGCAGCTCGCCATGGGCACCATCGGCGATGCCGCCGACGTGAGCCGCATCTTCTCCAACACCAACACCGCCGCCGCCGGCGGCGCCCTCGCCGCGCTGATCCTGACCCAGGTGATGTACGGCAAGGTCGACCTGACCATGGTGCTCAACGGCGCCCTCGCCGGCCTCGTCTCGATCACCGCCGAGCCGCTGACGCCGACGCTCGGCGTGGCGACGCTGATCGGCGCCGTGGGCGGCGTCATCGTGGTCTTCGCCGTGCCGCTTCTCGACAAGCTCAAGATCGACGACGTTGTCGGCGCCATCCCGGTGCACCTCTTCGCCGGCATCTGGGGCACGCTGGCGGTGCTGCTGACGAACTCCGATGCGACGCTCATGGGCCAGGTGGTGCCGATCATCATCGTCGGCGTGTTCGTCTTCGTGGCGAGCCTCGCGGTCTGGTTCATCCTCAACGCCACGATGGGCATCCGCGTCAGCCCCGAGGAGGAGATGGAGGGTCTCGACAGCGCCGAACTCGGCCTCGAAGCCTACCCGGAATTCGGCAAGGGCTCCCGCTTCGCCTGAGCCGACGCAAGGACGAACCGGCGCGGCTATTCCTCCCAGCCGCGCCGCACTCGGCCCGGGCGAAAGCCCGGGCCTTTTTGCTGCGCGGCGCGCTAGGCCGAGCCTTCGGCTTGGCTCATTCGGGGAGTGCCAGGAGGGGCGGCGGAGCGCGGGTTCGGCCCGGCGCGCGGATCACCAGCCGTTGACGCGGCTCCAGGTCTCGCCGGTCAGGGCGCCTCCCGCCATCACGTCATAGGCCGGATAGGCCGCCGCCGTGAGGCAGCAGTGGTTGGGCAGGATGCGGACGCGCTGGCCGGGCCGCAGCCGCGCCAGCGCCTCGGCGTCGCCGGTCACGACGCCATGCTCCTGCGACGCGCCCGAGACCTTCAGCACGCCCAGCGGCGCGCCTTCGACGTCGCAGACGCGTCCATAACCCCAGTCGACGGCCTGCTTGCCGGTCGAGCGGTCGAGCGAGAGCGCCAGCGCGCCGGCGTCGATCAGCGCCTGTCCGCGCCCGGGACGCACGCTCAGCACGGTCGCGAGCACGCTGATCGCGATGTCCTGCTCGCGGCAGACGCCGAGCCCGGTCTGGAACAGGTCCCAGAAGCAGAAGACGCCGGGGCGGAACTCGTTGGCGCCGTCGGGCGAGGGCGTCGCGAGCACGCCCGGCGAGCCGCCGGTGGAGAGCAGCGGCGCCGCGACGCCGAGCGCGCGCAGGCGACGGCCGGCCTCGGCGAGCGCCGCGTCATGGGCCGCGGCGATGCGCGTCCGCGCATCCGCGTCGGCCGCGCCGTAGGTCGCGCCGGAGTAGCTCATCGCGCCGCGCAGGGCGAGCCCGGGCGCGGCGGCGGCGAAGGCCGCCAGCGCCTCGAACTCCGGCCCGGGGAAGGGGACGCCGCCGCGGTAGCCGTCGACGTCGAGCTCGATCAGCACGGGCAGCGCGCCGCCGAGCGCGGCCGCGGCGTCCGAGACCGCGCGCGCCATCTCCAGGCTTTCGACGGCCGCCATTGCGCCGGGCCCGAGCGCCAGCAGCGGCGCGACCTTCGCAGGCGTGACGGGGGTGGTGTAGAGGATATCGGCGCATCCGCGCGCGGCGAAGAACGTCGCCTCTGCCACGGTCGATACGGCGAACCGCTCGACGCCGGCGGCGCGCAGCATCGCTGCGGCCTCCGCGCATTTCACGGTCTTGAGGTGGACCCTGAGCGGCAGCCCGGCCGTCTGCGCCGCGCCGCGCATGGCGGCGATGTTGGCGGCGAGCCGGTCGCGGTCCAGCAGCAACCGGGGCGTGACGAGGGCGTCGAGACCAGCGGGCTCAGCCATCTCCGTCGCTCCCGGCATTGAGGGTGGATGGACCGCCCGAAGACGGCCCGGTCGGTCGGCGAGCCGCCTCAGCGGCGGCCCGGATGCTCAGGCGCTCGCCTGCGCCTTGACCAGGTCGCGCTTCACGTCGAGCGCGCGGCCGCTCAGCTCCTCGTCGCGCGCCTTCATCAGGAAAGCGTCGAGCCCGCCGCGGTGGTCCACCGTGCGCAGCGCCGAGGCGGCGATGCGGAAGCGGAAGCTGCGGCCGAGCGTGTCGGAGGTCAGCGTCACGGTGTTGAGGTTCGGCAGATAGCGCCGGCGCGTCTTGATGTTGGAGTGGCTGACCCGGTTGCCGGTCAGCACGCCCTTGCCGGTCAGCTCGCAACGACGGGACATGGATCACCTGCTGTGTGGGCGCGCAGTCGTCCGCGCGCGAGAGAAATAGGAAGTGCGCCGTCTAGGCGCAGAGCGCGGCGCCGTCAAGTCCGAAGCGGTGGCCCGCGCCGCTCAGCGCGCGGGCGGTTCGGCGAGCAGGGCGAGCAGCGCAAGCGCCACGCCGTCGTAGTCCTTGCCGAGATGGTGCCCGCCGTCGAAGACCGCCGCGCCCGGCCGGCCGGGGCAGGGGCTCTGCGGCTCCTCCGCGCCGTGCAGGCACGCCAAGCGGAAGGGCGCGGCGTCGATGGCCTCGCCGACATCCGCCTCGTCGCCGGCGAAACCCAGCCAGCCGCCGACATGGAACTCGAAGCCGGTGCGCGCTTCCGGCGCGATCAACCCGAGCCCGACGACCCGCTCGCGCCAGCGCGCCGGCAGGCGGGGGGCGTAGAAGGGCGTGACGTTGGCCCCCAGCGAGAACCCGATCAGCAGCGCGCGCCGCGCGCCGAAGGCCGGCGCGTAGTGGTCGAGAACGCGGGCGACGTCGGCCGCGATGCGCTCCGGCCGCTTCTCGCGCCAGAGATAGCGCAGCGTCGAGACGCCGACGACGGGCACTCCCGCCGCGGCCAGCCGGTCGGCCACCTCCACGTCCATCGCCGCCCAGCCGCCGTCGCCGGAGAGAAACACCGCCATCGCGTCGGCTTGGGGCGCGTCCGCGTCGCGGTGGACTACGAGCGCGAGGTCGGCGAGATCGGCCGGCGCCGTGGCCGCCGCCTCGTCGGCGCGCGCGTCGGTGCCGGCGATGCGCAGATAGGCCTGCCGGAACGCCTCGACCCGCCCTTTCTCGGTCAGCGGCTGAAGGCGCGCGCCGTCGATGGCCGCGAGCGTCGCGGCGAGGGGCGACGCGTCTCCCGCGCCGGGCAGCAACGGCGCCTCGTTCCAGAGCGCCGGCGCCTTGGCGGACGGCGCGATCCGCCCGTCGGCGCCCGTGACGCCGCAGAAGGCGGCCGGCGAGACGCCGTCGAAGCCCACCGTGACGAGGCCCTTGAACGGCGCGCCGCCGCCCGCCGCGCCCTGCGCCAGCGCCGCATAGGCCGCCGCGCTTCCCGCCCCGAGGCCGATCAGCGTCGGCGCGATCGGCGCATCCACGCCTGCAAGGGCGCGCCCGGCGTCGGCGACGGCGAGCAGCGCCGACGCCGCGTCGACGCAGGGGCCCGGCTCGGCCGCCAGCCACGCCGGCAGGTCGACGCCCACCACGAGCGCATGGAGGCGCGAGAGGTCGCGCGCCAGCGCGTCGGTCGCCGCGGTCCAGCCCTCCGCTCCCGAGACCATCACGGCGACGGAGCGCGTCCTCTGGCCCTCGACGCGATGCGCCGCCGCGGGCGACGCCGCCACGCCGGCCCCGGCCCCGGCGCCTGCCCCGGGCGATGCCGCGGCCAGGGCCGCAAGCGCCAGAAAGACGACGACTTTCGCCATGGCTCCTCCGGGTCGACGCGCCCTTGAACCGGGCGCGCGGAGGCGCCGTCAGAGATTCGTTCAGCACGATGCTCGGCGCGGGTTAATGCGTCGCAAAGCTTTGCGCGCCTAGCAGAAGGGGTGTTTGAGTGGCGTGCGGGAGTGCAGATGATCGATGCCGGAGAGTGCGAGGGCGCCGCGTGGCGCCAGTCCGGCCCCGAGCCGTACGCCTTGCTGATGCGTCTGGCGGTGGCCGCGGCGCTCGTCGCCGGCGTCCTCTGGCTGGTGTGGGACCGCCTCGGCGCGGTGAACCTCGACGAGGTCTGGCGGCTGCTGCGCGCGGCGCCGGCTGAGGCCGTGGTCGCCGCGCTGGTTCTCAGCGCCGTGAGCCACTGGGCGGTGGCCTGCTACGATCCGGTGGCGCTTCGGCGCGTGGGGCTCGACGTGCCGTTGAGGCGGTCGATGGCCGGCGGCTTCGCGGCGACGACGCTCGGTCAGGCGCTGGGTTTCGGCCTGCTGGTCGGCGCGGCGGCGCGCTGGCGGTGCTACCGCGCCGACGGCGTCGGGCCGGGCGCCGCGACGGCCGTGACAGGCGTGGTCGCGGTCGGTTTCTTCACCGGAACCGCCGTCCTGCTCTGCGCGATGGCCGTGCTGCATCCGGCGCCGCTGGCCAGGATCGGCGGGCTTGAAGAGACCTCGGTCGCGCTCGCCGGCGCGGCGGCGCTGGCGCTCGGCGCGGCGCTTCTGATCTGGCGAGGCAGGGCGCCCTGGAGCTGGGCTGTGGGCGGCATGCGGTTCTCCGCGCCGGACTGGCGCTGGGTCGGCCTCTGCGCCCTGGTCGCGGGCGTCGATCTCGCCGCGGCGGCGGGGGCGCTTTGGCTGCTGACGCCGCCCGAGGCCGCGACGCCCTACGCGACGCTCTTCGTCGTCTATGTCGGCGCGCTGCTGCTGGGCATCGCGAGCGGCGCCCCGGCCGGCGCCGGCGCCTTCGAGGCCGCGCTGCTCATCGGCCTGCCCGACGCGCCGGCGGAGGCGCTGATCGCCGCCGCCATCGCCTATCGCGCGGTCTATCTCGCGCCGCCGACGCTGCTCGCGGCGTGGATCTTGGCGCGCGCCTCGCAGGGCGCGCCGGCTGCGGCCCACGCCCCGCCGCCTGCGGCGCTCGCGGCGGCGGCGTCCTCCGCGCGGCCGGAAGGCGAGCTCGCCTTCCTCGGCGACAAGCGCTTCCACGTCGCTCCGGACGGCGAGGCCTTCGTGATGTTCGGCGCGCGCGGGCGCGACCGCGTGCTGATGGGCGACCCCTACGGCCCGCGCGCGGCGTGGGGGCCGCTGATCGACCGCTTCGCCGAGCAGTGCCGCCGGGAGGGGGCGCGCCTCAGCGTCTACAAGGCCGATGACGCCGCGTTCTGGGCGGATCGCGGCTTCAGGCTCCAGCCGCTCGGCGAGGAGGCGGTGATCGAGCTGGCCGGCTTCGACCTCAAGTCGCCGTCGCGTCGCGAGCTTCGGCGCAAGATCGGCCAGGCGCGCAAGGCGGGCGTGACGATCCTGCGCCACGCCCCCGGCGCCGCGCCGCTGCCGCGTCTGGCCGCCGTGGCCCGGATGTGGCGCGAGGCCAAGGCGGGCCGCGAGATGACCTTCTCGATGGGCTGGTTCGACCCAGACTTCATCGCGCGCCACGCGGTGTTCGAGGCGCGGCGCGGCGACGAGACGCTGGGCTTTCTCTCCGTCTGGGCGTCCGGCGACGGCGCGGAGCACATGATCGACCTCATGCGCCTCGTCCCCGGCGCCCCGCACGGCGTCATGCATGCGCTGACCGCTGCGGCGATCGAGGCGGCCGGGGCCGCGGGCGCGGTCCGGTTCAACCTGTGCATGGCGCCGTTGAGCGGGCTCGACCGGATCGGCCCGGTCACGCCGCTCTCGCGCATCGGCGCGGCGATCTACGGGCGCACCGCCGCGGGGCGCGGGCTGCAGGGCCTCAGGCGCTTCAAGGAGGCGTTCCGGCCCGAGTGGCGGCCGCGCTATCTCGTCGCCGCCGGGCCCGGCTCCGGCGCGCTTGCGCTGCTCGCCGTGCGCGGGCTCGTCAACCGCGAGCCTCCCGGGATCGACGTCGAGGGGCTCGAGGCGGCGCAGGCGTTCCTCGACGCCGACGCCGCGGCCGACGCGCCCGCCGGGCGAGAGCTTCGCGCGCCGGTCGCCCGCGCCCCGCGCCTCCGCGCGTCGGCCGCGCCCGCCCCGGAAG
>CAYGUQ010000112.1:4593-9823 GCA_964352995.1 uncultured Rhodobacterales bacterium | reverse complement strand
CGCCATGATCGCGGCGGCGCGACGCGGCGTCGACATCACCAACCAGCTTTCGCGCGGCCTGTGCGACGCCGACTTCTTCGAGACGGACCACATCCTCGCGGTTGACCGACGCGTCTTCGCGATGCTGAGGCTGCGCGCCCCGGTCGGAACGCGCGCCCGTCTCGGGATGCTGATGGAGCTTGCGCCGGGCGAGGACATCGAGATAGCCGACCCGTACAACGACGGCCCGGAAGTCTTCGACGCGGTCTATGATCAGATGGAGCGCGGCGCGCGCGCGCAGCTGGAACATGGCCTTCTCGCCATGGCCCGCTGAGCGCCGCCTCTCGCCGCGCCTTTCCGCGAAGCCTCGCCGCGCATCAGCTGCCGAGCGCGGCCGGGAACACGCCGGTGTATTCGTCGCCGTCGGTGTCGGCCGCGCGCACCTCGAACGGCGCGTCGCCGGACGGCGTGAAGCTGAAGCGGATGCTGGGGTCCTCGCTCAGCGAGATGCCGCCGCGCATGCGGAAGATCAGCTGCTCGCCCTGGGTCACCTCGAGTTCGTCGACGAAGTAGGCCGGGATGTGCAGGTGCGTGACCTGATCCATCTGGAAGCCGGAATACTGCGGGTGTCGCAGCATCACCTGCGCCTCGGGCCGGGCTTCGGCGGCGGACGGGAACAGCCGCAGCTTCATCTGGCCCGCCGCGGCGAGGGCGGCCTCCGCGTCCTTGAGGTTCGGCGCCGAGCAGCCGCCGGAGGCCTTCACGAAGCGCGCCGAGCCGTAGAGCTGGCCGTCGTCCAGCTCCGCGACCACGCGCACGTTGGAGTAGGCGTCGACGCGGATGCGCGTCGACAGCTCGATCGTCCTGCCGAGGCCGGGACCCGCCTCGAACTCCGCCGCGACCGGGGCCGGGTTCTCGTCGATGATGATCTGGAAGGACCGCACGGTCTTGCCGAGCGGCGGGACGATCTCGATCTCGATCGGCACGACCGAAGCGTCATGCGCGCGATAGGGGGCCTCCAGCCGGATCATGTCGCCGGCTTCCGCGACCGGGCGGTCGGCGAAGATGAGACCCCGGAGTTCGTCCCACGATTCGCTCTCGGCGGCGGCGGCCGCCCTCGCCGGGGTGATTTTTGCGGCGCCGTCCGCGAGAGCCGGGCCGGACGCCAGCGCCAGAGCGGCTGCGAGATGGATGAGACGCATGGGACCCCCAGTTTCGTGGCGACGGGCAACATAACAAGCGAGTATTACCTAAACCCGGCGGCGCTGGGAAATCAATTCGACCGTGATGCTGCACTGCGGCAAGTATGCTGCGCAGCAAAAGGCGTTCTTATTTGATGAGAGTCGCCTGAGAGCGGCGTACGTCACGCTTGACCTAATTCGGTCGTCTCGCGAAGGGTGTTGCGAGCACGGCGGCGAGCGCCGTGCCGCCGAACGAAACACCATGGAGGAAATCATGGCCTGGACCGCTCCGATGATCGACGAAGTGACCTGCGGCATGGAAGTCAACATGTACTTCCCGGCCGAGGACGAGGCGGGCGACCTGCTCTGATCCACGTCTGAGGGAGGGCGCACGGCCATGGCGCTGCGCGCCCTCGTTCTCGGCGCCGCCGCGGGAGGCGGACTGCCGCAGTGGAACTGCAACGGCGCCAACAGCGCCGGCTTCTGGGGCAGGGGCGAGAGACTTGCGCCAGCGACCCAGTCTTCCCTGGCGGTCTCCGTGCGCGACGATGAATGGGTGGTGCTCAACGCGTCGCCCGACATCCGCGCACAGATCATGGCGCAGCCCCAGCTTCAGCCGCGCGACCCCGCCTCCCACGGCCTGCGCGACACGCCGATCGCGGCGGTGGTGCTGACGAACGGCGACATCGACCACATCGCCGGTCTGCTCACCCTGCGCGAGAAGCAGCGCTTCGATCTGTGGACGACGCCGGTGATCGCGGGGATCCTCCGCGCCAACCCGATCTTCGATGCGCTTGACCCCGACTGCGTCGCGCGCCGAGAGACAGGTCTCGACGCGCCGTTCGAGCCGGTCCCCGGGCTTACCCTTGAACTGTTCGCGACCCCCGGCAAGACGCCGCTGTTTCTCGAAGGCGCGGACGGCGACGCGGTGCAGACCGACGTGGAGGGCGAGCAGACGGTGGGCGTGCGCCTCAGCGACGGCGTGCGCGAGGCGTTCTACATCCCCGGCTGCGCCCGCATGACGCCCGCTCTGGCGAACCGCCTGCGCGGCGCGGCGCTGGTGTTCTTCGACGGAACGGTCTTTCATGACGACGAAATGATTCGCGCCGGCGTCGGCAGGAAGACGGGCAAGCGCATGGGGCACATGGCGATGGCCGGCCCCGACGGCTCGCTCGCTGCGTTCGCCGCGCTCGGCGTGGTGCGCAAGATCTTCGTCCACATGAACAACACCAATCCCGTCTGGCGCATGGACAGCGCCGAACGCGCCGAGGTCGAGGCGGCGGGGTGGGAGATCGCCCATGACGGGCTGGAGGTGACGCCATGACCGTGATGACGCCGGACCAGATGGAGGCCGCCCTGCGCCACATCGGCGAGACGCGCTATCACCATCTCCACCCGTTCCACCAGATGCTGCATTCGGGCGAGTGCGACAAGGATCAGGTGCGCGCCTGGGCGCTCAACCGCTTCTGCTACCAGCGCATCATTCCGCTCAAGGATGCGACGGTGCTGGCGCGGATGGACGACACCGTGCTGCGCCGCATCTGGCGGCAGCGCATCGTCGACCACGACGGCGAGATCGGCGACGCGCCCGAGGGCGGGCTGCGCCGCTGGCTGGCGCTGACGGACGGGCTGGGCCTCGACCGCGCCTACGTCACCTCGATGGAAGGCGCCCTGCCGGCGGTGCGCTTCGCGTGCGACGCCTATGTCGCCTACGTCCGCGACCGCACCCTGCTGGAGGCGATCGCCTCCTCGCTGACCGAGATGTTCTCGCCGATGATCATCAAGGCGCGGGTCTCTGGGATGCTGAAGCACTACGACTTCATCACCGAGGACGTGCTGCGCTACTTCCGCAACCGGCTGACGGAGGCGCCGCGCGACGCCGATTTCGCGCTGGAGTACGTGAAGAAGCACGCCACCACGCCCGAAACGCAGGCCGCCGCGCTCAGGGCGCTCGAATTCAAGTGCGCGATGCTGTGGACGCAGCTCGACGCGATCCAGCACGTCTACGTCAACGGCGCTCCCGCGCCCGGCGCGTGGCGGCCGGGCGAGGCGCTCGTCGCCGAGGCGGCGTGAGCGCCGACGCGACGGCCGCAGACGCCCCGGCCATCGACGGGCGGGCGCGGCCGTTCCTGCCGCGCGGCGTGCGGCTCAAGCGCTGCGACGTGCGGCAAGGCTGGTTCCTGCTCGCGCCCGAGCGGGCGCTGAAGCTCGACCAGACCGGCGTCGCCGTCCTGCAGGCGGTCGACGGCGTGCGGGACTTCGACGCGATCACGGCGCATCTGGCCGAGGCGTTCAACGCGCCGCGCGACCGGATCGCCGTCGATGCGGGGCGCTTCCTCGCCGCGCTGATCGCGAGACGCATGGTGGAGACGGCATGAACGACCAGAGCCCGATCGCCCAGCCGGCCTTCGACCCGCAGGCGGCCCCGGCGCCGATGGCGATGCTGGCGGAGCTCACGCACCGCTGCCCGCTGAAGTGCCCCTACTGCTCGAACCCGCTGGACCTCGCGCGGCGCTCCGAGGAGCTCTCGACCGAGGAATGGGTGCGGGTGTTCAACGAAGCGGCGCGGATAGGCGTGCTGCAGCTGCATCTCTCGGGCGGCGAGCCCGCGGCGCGGCGCGACCTGCCCGAGATTCTCACCGGCGCGGTGGAGGCGGGGCTCTACAGCAACCTCATCACCTCGGGTGTCGGGTTGACCGAGAAGACCTACGCTGAACTCGTGGCGCGCGGGCTCGACCATGTGCAGCTCTCGATCCAGGGGACGGACGCCGAGACGGCCGACCGGATCGGCGGCTACAAGGGCGGCTTCGCCGCGAAGCTGCGCGTGGCGGAATGGATCGGCGCGTCCGGCGTGCCGCTGACGGTGAACGCCGTCATGCATCGCCAGAACCTCGACCGGCTGGAGCAGACCATCGAGCTGGCGGTGCGGCTGGGCGCGCGGCGGCTCGAGATCGCCCACACGCAGTATCACGGCTGGGCCTACCGCAACCGGGCGGCGTTGATGCCGACCGCGGCGCAGGTCAAGCGCGCCGGAGAGATCGCGCGCGAGGCCGCGGCGCGGCTCAAGAACGTGCTCGTGATCGACTATGTCACGCCGGACCATCTCGCCACCTACCCCAAGCCCTGCATGGGCGGCTGGGGGCGCGTCGGCCTCAACGTGACGCCGACCGGCAAGGTGCTGCCCTGCCATGCGGCCGAGACCATCACTGCGCTGAGCTTCGACAACGTGCGCGACCGGCCGCTCGCCGAAATATGGGAGCGCGGCGAGGCGTTCACGGCGTACCGCGGCACGGCATGGATGCCAGACCCGTGCAGGAGCTGCGACCGGCGGTTCAAGGACTGGGGCGGCTGCCGCTGTCAGGCCTTCGCCTGGAACGGCGACGCCGCGACGGTCGACCCCGCCTGCTCCAAGGCGCCGAACCACGCGCAGATGCGCGAGGCGGCCCTCGCCGAGGGCGGCGAAGCCCATCAGGACGCCTTCGACTATCGGGTGATGTGACCTCCGCCGAACGCGGAACGTTGTTCGACGACCTGGACCTGATGGTGCTGAAGCAATTCGCGGCGCGACGCGGCGATGCTTCACATCACTACTGTTAGACGCGCCTTTCGCTACAATCACGCGCATTATGGCGCGTCTCGCCACCCGGCGTTTAACCACACGTTCAGCCGCTCCAAGCCTCATGGGCCTGCGACGAAGTGGCTGGAGTAAGGGTGATGCCGACAGCGTCAAAAGCTGGGAAGGGAACGCGGGACGGCGGGCTGGCGCCTCTGCCCCTACTCATGCTCGGCGGTTCGGCGATCGCTGCCGCCGCCGCGTCGTTTGCGGCCATGACGGACGGCGGCCATGCGACGGCTGCTGCGGCCGCGGCCGCCGCTGCGGCGGTCGCCCTGGGGGCCGGCGTGTTCGCCCTGCGTCGCGGCGCGGGGCCGGCGAAGAACGACGATCTCGCGGCGCGCAGCTGGCGCGCCGCGCTCGACGTCTCCTCCGCGAACATGATGATCGCGGACGCCGACATGACCATCACCTACGTCATGCCCGCGCTCCAGCGCTCGCTGAGCAAGTCGGCCGA
>CAYGUQ010000112.1:0-4493 GCA_964352995.1 uncultured Rhodobacterales bacterium | reverse complement strand
GGCCACGCGGTCAGCCGCTCCACCGGAGATATCGCCAGGGGCTCGTCCGAGCTGTCGAGCCGCGCCGAGAGCCAGGCCGCCTCGCTCGAGGAGACGGCGGCGACGATGGAGGAGATGGCCTCGACGGTGCGCTCCAACGCGGAGAACGCCGAGCGCGCCAATGCGAAGGCTTCGGACGCGTCGCGCCGCGCGGTGGACGGGCGGTCGGTCGTCTCCGAGACGGTGACGGCGATGGACCGCATCGAGAAGAGCTCGGGCCGCATTTCCGACATCACGGCCCTGATCGACAGCATCGCCTTCCAGACCAACCTTCTCGCCCTCAACGCCTCGGTCGAGGCGGCGCGCGCCGGCGAGGCGGGACGCGGCTTCGCGGTCGTCGCCTCCGAAGTGCGCACGCTGGCCCAGCGCTCGGCGGACGCGGCGCGGGAGATCAAGGAGCTGATCGCGGAGAGCTCCACGCACGTCTCCAGCGGCGTGGAGCTGGTCAACCGCTCCGGCGAGGCGCTCGACGGCATCACGGCCGCGATCACGAGCCTTGCCGAGAGCATCGCGGAAATCTCGTCCGCAAGCCGCGAACAGAGCGCGGGCGTCGAGGAAATTTCCTCGGCGGTAACCCGGATGGACGAAATGACCCAGCAGAACGCCGGTCTCGCGGAGCAAAGCGCCACGGCGGCGCGCGCTCTGGAGACCCAGGCGGCCGAGCTCGGCGAACTTGTGAGCGTGTTCCGCCTGGATAACGGCCGGGCCCGCGTCCTGCATGCCGCCGAGTAAGACCAGACTGCACCGTAGCCTGAAAAGGATGCCAGATATGAAGAACGCAGTTTCAGCGATGGCCCTCGCCCTCGCCCTCGGCGCCGGGCTTCCGGCCGGCGCCTCCCAGGACATCACCGGCGCCATCAACGCGCTGGTCGAGGAGAGCTTCCGCGCCCAGGTCGGCAACCCGGCCGTCCTCTCCGCGCTCGCCGCCCAGAACGCGGCGAACAAGGGCCTGAGCGACGCCGAGATCGACGCGCTCGACAAGGCGTGGCGCGCGGAAGTCGGCGCCGGCGGCGGCGCGATGATCGACGCCGCGCTCTCCAGCGCCGCCTCCGCGACCCTCAAGGACATGCAGGCCGCAAGCCGCGGGCTGATCACCGAGGTCTTCGTGATGGACGTCGTCGGGCTCAACGCCGCGCAGAGCGGTCTGACTTCCGACTACTGGCAGGGCGACGAGGCCAAGTTCCAGAAGACCTATCCGGTCGGTCCTGACGCGGTCTTCGTCGACGAGGTCGAGCTCGACGAGTCGACCCAGACGCTCCAGAGCCAGGTCAGCTTCACGATCGTCGACCCCGCCAGCGGCGCGGCCGTCGGCGCCGTCACCATCGGCGTGAACGTCGACCTGCTCGGTCTCTGAACCGTCTCGTCAGCGGCTTCGCCCCGGCGCGCCGGGGCGGACCCCTACGGACGTGGTGAAAATGGGAGTGCTCTAGATGGCCATGAGTGACGGATCGGCGACGGCCGGCGGCAGCATCGGCAGAAAGGTCGCAGCGGTTGCGGCGTGCGTGATCGTGCTGGGCGTCGGCGTTCTTGTCGCCCTTCAGTTCGTCGCCCTTCGGTCGGCGGCGGTGGACGCCAGCATCGGCGCTCAGCACTCGACCGTCAACCTGATGGCCGATCAGATGGCGGGCGGGGTGAAGTGGGGCCGGCTTGAGGTGGTCGAAGCGGTTGTCGACCGCGTACTTGGCCAGGACGACGGCGACATGCGCCGCGCTCTTGTCGTCTCCGCCGCCGGCGAGACGCTGGTCGAGCGCGGGGCGTCCGACGCCGCGGCGCTGGCGGTCCTCGCGAAGGCTCGCGAGACCGGCGGGATCGCCGTCGGCACGTCCGGCGACATGAAGCACATCGCAACGCCGATCGGCGACGTCGGCGCGCTCGTCACCAGCTGGGACGAAAGCAAGGCGACCGCCGCCGCGACGCGCAGCGCGCTGCTGTCCAGCGCGGCCGGGCTCGTGATCGCCGGGCTCGTCATCGCCTCGATCCTGATTTTCGTCACGCGCGCCGTGACGCGGCCGCTCGCCAGGCTCACCGGCGCCATGGACAAGCTCGCCGCCGGCGACCTGGACCTCGACATTCCCGAGGGCGGGCGCAAGGACGAGGTGGGCCGCATCGCCGCCGCGCTGCATCACTTCCGCGCCGCCGCGATCGAGAAGATCGAGATGGAGCGGGACGCCGACCAGGCGCGCGCCTCCCGCGAAGCCGAGCGCGAAACGGCGGAGGCCGAGCGCGCGGCCCTGCTGCGCGAACAGGCCGGCATGGTTTCCGCGCTCGCCGAGGCCGTGTCCCGCCTCGCCGAAGGCGACCTGACCCATCGCGTGTCGGCCGCGTTCCCGACCGAGCACGAGCGCCTGCGCGACGAGCTTAACGCCGCTTTCGAATCGCTGCAGTCTTCGATGACGCAGATCGTCGAGAACGCCGCGGCGGTGAACGTCGCCACCGTGTCGATCACCTCGGCGGCGGAAGACCTGTCGGCGCGGACCGAGAGCCAGGCGGCGAGCCTGGAGCAGAGCGCCGCCGCCATCGAGGAGATCGCCGCGACCACCCGCAAGACGGCGGACGGCGCCTCGGCGGCTTCGGCCACCGTGGCCCGCGCCAAGGGCGAGGCCGAGAGCGGCGGCGAGGTCGTGCGCGACGCCGTGGCCGCCATGAGCGAGATCGAGGCCTCCTCCGAGAAGATCGGCCAGATCATCGGCGTGATCGACGAGATCGCCTTCCAGACCAACCTGCTGGCGCTCAACGCCGGCGTCGAGGCCGCCCGCGCCGGCGAGGCGGGACGCGGCTTCGCGGTCGTCGCCTCGGAAGTGCGTGCGCTCGCAGGCCGCTCGGCGGACGCGGCGAAGCAGATCAAGGACCTCATCCTCTCCTCGAAGGAGCAGGTGGAGCGCGGCGTGAAGCTCGTGGACGGCGCCGGCAGCGCGCTGGAGCGAATCATATCGGGCGTCTCCGAAATCAACGCCGCGGTGGGCGAGATCGCCGTCAGCGCCCAGGAGCAGGCCTCGGGTCTGCAGGAAGTCAGCGGCGCCGTCGGCCAGATGGACCAGTTCACCCAGCAGAACGCGGCGATGGTGGAGCAGGTCACGAGCTCCGTGCGCTCGCTCTCGAGCCAGGCCGACGCGTTCGCCGAACTCGTCACGCGGTTCAAGACCGGCGCCAAGCCGCACGCGAAGCAGACCTCGCAGAAGGCGGCCCCGGCCCGATCGGAGGCCCCGAAGTCTTCGGCTCCGAAGCCTGCGGCGCAGAAATCTTCGGCCGCGACGCCGGCGGCAGCCAAGCCCGCCCCGGCGCCGGCCAGGGCGAAGGAACCCGCGCGGTCTTCCGGCGGCGTGACCCCGATGCGGCCCGTTGAACCCAAACCGAAGCCCAAGGCGACGCCGGCTGCGCCGGCCGCCCCGATACGCGCAGCCGCCGGGGGCGGCGACGCAGGATGGGAGGAGTTCTGAAATGAAGGACCTTGCCGAAGACGGGGCGACGCGCCTCGCCCTGCCGGACGTGCTCGACAGCGCGGCGGCCCCCGGCCTGGCGGACAGTTTTCGCACCGTTCGCGGCGCCCCGGTCACGGTCGACGGGGGCGCGGTCAAGCGGCTCGGCGGGCTGTGCGCCCAGGTGCTGCTGTCGGCGGCCGCAAGCTGGCGCGCCGACGGTTCTGAACTGAATTTTGAGAATCCTTCGGAAGAAATGACCGACGCGCTTCGTCTCATGGGCCTGGAGCCCGCCAGCCTCACCTCCGGAGACCATACTGCATGACCCAGACCGTTCTCACCGTCGATGACAGCCGGACCATGCGGGACATGCTCCGCGTGACCCTCGAGGAAAGCGGCTACCGCGTCCTTCAGGCGGCCGACGGCCTCCTTGGCCTCGAGGTGCTGCGCGACGTGGTGCCCGACGTCATCGTGACCGACATCAACATGCCGAACCTCGACGGCTTCGGCTTCATCGAGGCAGTGCGCAGCGATCGCCGTTTCGCCGGCGTGCCCATCCTGGTGCTGACCACCGAGAGCTCCCAGTCCCTCAAGGACCGGGCGCGGAAGGCGGGCGCCACCGGGTGGATCACCAAGCCTTTCGAACAGTCCAAGCTCGTGGACGTCGTGCGCAGGGTTGCGGCCTGACGGGGCTTTTCCCCGCAGGCCCTGAATTCAGGAGACAGGCATGAGCGACGCGCTGGAATCTCTTCGTCAAACCTTCTTCGAGGAGTGCGAGGAACAGCTCGCTGAACTCGAATCGGGCCTTCTGCAGATGCAGGACGGCGCGACCGACAAGGAGACGGTCAACGCCGTCTTCCGGGCGGTGCACTCCGTGAAGGGCGGCGCCGGCGCGTTCAAGCTGACCACGCTGGTGAGCTTCGCGCATGTTTTCGAAACGGCTCTGGACGAGATCCGCGCCGACCAGCTCGACCCCGGCCCCGAGCTCATGAAGGCGATGCTGAAGGCGAGCGACGTGCTGGCCGACCTCGTGTCGGC
>CAYGUQ010000111.1:0-9912 GCA_964352995.1 uncultured Rhodobacterales bacterium | reverse complement strand
GGTCGACCGGATGGCGGCGGCCTTCATCCTGCAGGGGGCGCTCGACCGCATGGCCTACGCCGCGCGCGAGACAGGCGCCCTCGGGGGCGAGACGTGACCGGCGGCCCGCCCCGCCTCAAGCCGCGGCGCGCGACGGCGATGGCGTCGCCCTGCGTGAACGTCTGCGCGCTGCACCCGGTCTCGAAGCTCTGCGTCGGCTGCGGGCGGACGGGCGACGAGATTGCGGCCTGGGCGCGGCTGGGGGACGAGGGCCGCGCCGCGGTGATGGCGGAGCTCCCGGCGCGCATGGCGGCGATCGCCCCGCCGCCCCCGAAGCTCTTCTAGGGCGGCGACGCCCGCCTGCGAGACGGGCGGCGCCGCATCTCAGGGCGGGGCTACTTCACGTACTTCTTCGCGATGGAGGCCCCGACGCTGTATTTCGGGTCGACCATGTTGCCGAGCCTGACCTTGCCGCACATCGTGAGCAGCATGTAGGCCTCGTCCTCGGACTGGCCGGTCTCCGCCGCGACCCAGCGGACGAGTTCGCGATAGGCGATGCGCGAGGCGTCCTCCAGCGGGCGGGCCGAGCCGATGAACATCATCATGTCCTCGGTCTCGAGCTGCGGCCATGCGTTGCCGTGCCCCTTGATCAGGTCCAACTGAATCTCGACGGTCGCCGGCATCTCCAGCGCCACGCCGCAGAGCTCGCCGTCGCCCTGAATGGCGTGGCAGTCGCCGAGATAGAGGTAGCCGCCCGCCTTGTTCACCGGCAGGTAGATGATCGCGCCGGGGCCGACGTCCGGCAGGTCCATGTTGCCGCCGTAGTAGTCGGGCTGGAGCGAGGAGATCGCTTCGATCTCCGGCGAGGTGCCGATGGTGCCGATGAAGGGCTCGTAGGGCAGCGTGATCTTGTCGGACCAGTAGACGCCCTGCTCGTCGACCCTGATCTTCTTGACCTTCTCCTTCAGCGGCGCGTTGAGCATCGCGGTGCTCGCGGTGCCGACGAGGCCGCCGAATTCGGGGATCAGGCAGGTCGTGCCGACCGGCTGCGGCCCGCGGGGCTTGATGGAGACGATCCGCACCGCCAGCGCGTCGCCCTTCTCGGCGCCCTTCACGAAGATCGGGCCGGTCTGCGGATTGAGGAACGGGAAGTTCAGGATCTGCGAGGGGACGTCGCTCTCCTTCGTGATCTTGCCCTCGAAGGCGTCGTGGGTCTCGACCGAGACGACCGCGCCGGGCTCGACCTCCAGCACCGGGTCGGCGTAGGGGCCGTAGACGTAGTGGAACGCGCCCTGATCGGCGATCGTTATCGCGTGCTTCGCGCCGGCGGCGCCGCCGGCGGCGCCCTTTCGCGCCATCAGCGAATTCTCGAACCAGCCCATGTCGTTCTCCCTCTCCGTGTCTCTCGGGGCGTTCAGATTGTCAGATGTCGGCGCACCTCGTCGCGCGAGGCGATCTCGTCGCGGCCGAGCTCCGCGACGAGCCGCCCCTTCTCCATCACATAGCCGCGCTCGGCCATCGACACGATGAGGTCGAGGTTCTGCTCCACGAGCAGCACGGCGACGCCGGTCTGGCGGTTGAGCGCGCGGACGTTGCGGGCGATGTCCTTGACGATGGAGGGCTGGATGCCCTCGGACGGCTCGTCGAGCAGCATGAGCTTCGGCGCGCCGATCATCGCGCGGCCGATGGCGAGCTGCTGCTGCTGACCGCCGGAGAGCGTGCCGGCGCGCTGGCGCGCGCGCTCTTTCAGGATCGGGAAGAAGCGGTGGACGGCCTCGTAGTCGGGCGAGGACCGCCCGGCGCCGGCGACCTCGCCGACCATCAGGTTCTCGCGCACGGTGAGCGAGGGGAACATCTCGCGCCCCTGCGGGATGTAGCCGACGCCGGCGCGGGCGCGCTGGTCGGCGCTGTCGGCGGTCGCGTCGCGCCCCTCCAGCACGATGCGCCCGGCGGTGGGCTTCAGCAGCCCGGTCAGCGTGCGCATGAGCGTGCTCTTGCCGACGCCGTTGCGGCCGATGACGGCGACGATCTCCCCGCGGGCGATGGCGAAGTCGACGCCCTGCAGCACCGTCTCTCCGCCATAGCCGCCGCGCAGGCCCGCGACTTCGAGCAA
Organism: uncultured Rhodobacterales bacterium; assembly: GCA_964352995.1. GTDB lineage: Bacteria > Pseudomonadota > Alphaproteobacteria > Rhodobacterales > Rhodobacteraceae > Rubrimonas. Next base: position 7,820 of record CAYGUQ010000111.1, on the reverse strand, counting down.
TGCGCCGCTACTCATCGGCCGCCCCCAGATAGATCTGCTGCACGCCCTCATGGGCGATCATCTCGGCGATGGAGCCCTCGGCGAAGATCGCGCCGAAATGCAGCACCGTCACGCGCTTCGCGATCTGCTCGACGAAGGCCATGTCGTGCTCGACGGCGAGGATGGTGATGCCGCGCGCGTTCAGGGCGTGGAGCATCTCGCCGGTCTTGCGGGTCTCGTCCGGCGACATGCCGGCGGTCGGCTCGTCGAGCAGCAGGAGCTGCGGCTCGACGCCGACCGCCATGCCGATCTCCAGCCACTGCTGCTGGCCGTGGGAGAGGACGCCGGCGGGCGTCTCGACCTCGTCGGCGAGGCTGGCGAAGTCGAGCACCCGCTCGACCGTCGCGGCGAGGTCTGCGCCGTGCAGGTGGTTCTGGAACGCGACTTCGAGGTTCTGGCGCACGCTGAGCGCCTTGAAGATGCCGGGCACCTGGAACTTCACGCTCATGCCGCGCCGGATGCGCTGGAAGGAGCGCAGGCGCGTGATGTCCTCCCCGCGGAAGGCGATGGTTCCGCTGTCGGGCGCGTGCTCGCCGAGCAACAGGCGGAAGAAGGAGGACTTGCCGGCGCCGTTCGGGCCGATCAGGCAGTGCATCGCGCCGGCCTCCAGCGCAAAGTCGATGTCGCGGGCGACGGTGACGCCGCCGAAGGCCTTGTTGAGGCCGGCGACGCGCAGGATCTCGGTCATCGCCGCGCCCTCCGCCCCGGTCGGACGAGCCGCCCCAGCCGCTCCATCGCCGTGTAGACGACGCCGTCCGGCGCCAGCAGCACGGTGAAGAGCAGCAGCGCCCCCATGGCGACCAGCGCGTACTGGCTGCCGTAGATCGTGAGCTGCTGGAACACGGTCAGCACCAGCAGCGCGCCGAGCAGCGTCGCCGTGATGTCGCGCCGCCCGCCGACCGCGACCCAGACGATGGGCAGCGCGGCGGAGGTCAGCCCCATGCTCGACGGCGTGATGTACTGCCCCCAGGCGGTGTAGAGCGCGCCGGAGAGGCCCGCCAGCGCGCCGCCCAGACCGAAGGCGAGCATCTGGTAGACGCGCACGTCGTAGCCCAGCATCTCGGCGCGCTCGGGGTTCTCGCGGATCGCCACCAGAACGTTGCCGAAGGGCGCGTTCAGCAGCATCCGCAACCCGAGATAGCAAAGCGCGACCATCGCCAGCAGAACGTAGTAGAGCTGCGTGCCGGGGTAGAGCACGAGGTCGCCCCCCGGCCATGGCAGGGTGAGCGGAGGCATTCCCGACATGCCGTTGAAGCCGTTCAGGCGCGCGTCGCCGATGCGCCACTGCGGGCCGGCGGTCTGCGCCATGAAGGTCTCCAGCACCAGCGTCACCGACAGCGTGACGATGCCGATGAAGACGCCCCGGATGCGGCCGAAGAACATGAAGTAGCCGATGAGCAGCGCGAAGGCCCCGCCCAGCGCCACCGACAGGATCAGCGCGAGCCAGGTGAAGCCGTAGGCGGCGCCGACGTTGATCGTCAGCACGCCGTAGGCGTAGCCGGCGAGGCCGAAGAACGCCGTCTGCCCGAAGCTGAGCGCGCCGCCATAGCCCCAGACCACGCCGAGCCCCATCGCCATGAAGGTCCAGACGAGGAAGTAGGCCGCGTTGCCGACGGTGTAGTCGTCGCTGAACTGCGGATAGGCCGCCGCCGCCAGCAGGACGAGCCCGGCGGCGAGCCAGAACAGCGGCCCCCGCCCCATCGTCTGCGGCCCCTCCAGCCGGCGCAGCCAGACCGCGAGGCCCGAGCGCCGGTCGCGCGGCGCGGCTTCGGGCGCGAACGTCTTGGCGTCGTTCATCGTCGCCCCCCTATCGCCGCGCGCGCTTGATGAAGGCCGAGAGGCCGCCAGGCAGGATCCGGATCACGACGATCACCGCGACGAGCAGCCCGATCTGGCCGAAGAGCTGGCCGTACCACGCCGTCAGGCCCGCGCGGATCGCCGCGAGGATCGCCGCCGCCGGCGCCGCGCCGACGAAGATGTCAGCCCCGCCGACGACGACCGTGACGAAGCTCTCGACCATGAAGGTCGCGCCCATGGTCGGCACCATGGTCATCGTCGGCGCGTAGAGCCCTCCGGCGAGGCCGGCGAGCGCGGCGCCGAGCCCGAAGGTCAGGCCGTAGATGCGCCGCGTGTCCACCCCCAGCGCGCGCGCCATCTGCGGCCGCTCGATGGTGGCGCGCGCGACCACGCCGAAGCGGGTGCGGTAGAAGAGCCAGTAGAGCCCCGCCAGCAGGGCGACCGCGGCGCCCATCAGCACCAGCCGGTAGAGCGCATAGGAGCGGTCGCCGACCGCGACGCTGCCGAGCGGCGTGCCGACGCCCTGCATCGTGGAGCCCAGCACGATCAGCACGCCCTGCGTCGCGATCAGGCTGACGCCCCAGGTCGCGATGATCGAGTCGAGCGGGCGGTGGTAGAGATGGCGGATCACCGCGCGCTCCAGCGCCATGCCGACGACGCCCGCGACGAGCGCGCCGCACAGGATCGCCAGCGGCAGCGGCAGCCCGGCGCGCGCGCTCGCCGCCGTGACGTAGGCGCCGCACATGATGAACTCGCCATGGGCGAGGTTGATCACGCCCATCATCCCGAAGATCACCGCGAGCCCGGCGCAGGAGATGACGAGAAAGGCGAAGGCGTCGCCGAACTGGTAGGCGGTGGAGAAAAGCGTGGCGGCAAGCTCCAACGGAAGCCCCTTCTTCGCGGTCCGGGCGGAAATGGGCGGGGCGGCGCGCCGTCGGCGCCGCCCCGCCCGCGTCAGGCGATCAGTTGGCCGGCGGCGGGCTGGAGGGCGTGTACTGCGCGCTCGGGTCGTTCTGCGTCAGGTCGCAGCCGGCGTCGCCCAGCCAGTAGGGCGCGATGTTCTCCCACACCTTCGGAAACGCGATCGAGTGGTCCGCCTCGACCTTGGCGAGGAAGATCGTGTGGGACATGTGCTGGCTCTTGGGGTCGAGGCAGACGTTGCCCGACGGCCCGTCGAAGCAGACGTCGCCCTTGCCGAGCTCGGCGCGGATGGCGTCATGGTCGGTGGAGCCGGCGCGCTCGACCATCTGCTTGTAGAGGTTCATCGCGATGTAGGAGTTCGCGGCCTCCTGGTTGATGTAGGGCTCGTCGGGGAACATGGCGCGGAACTTCTCGACGAACGCCTTCGAGGCGGGGGTGTCGATCTCCTCGATGTAGTTGGTGGTGACGTACATGTCCTTCAGGCTCGGCGGCGTGAAGCGCTTGTGCTCGTAGCCCTGCCCGACGTTGACCGAAGAGGCCATCGGCAGGCCGACGTTCGCCGCAGCGGCCTGCTCGTAGTAGGACGCCTGCGCCGCGCCGACGAGCAGCGTCACCACGAAATCGGCGTCGGTCGCCTGGATGTTCTGGATGGTCTGGCTGAACTGCGAGACGCCGAGAGGGATGAACTCCTCGCCGACCATCTCGCCGCCGTTCTCGGCCACGATCTGCCGCACCCACTCCGCCGAGATCTGGCCGAAGTTGTAGTCCGCCGCCAGCGTGTAGACCTTGGGCCCGTAGGTCTCCATCATCCACGGGATCAGCGTGGAGAACTGCTGCTCGGGCACCGCGCCGGTGACGATCATGTTCGCGTCGCAGACGCCGCCCTCGTACTGGTTGTTGTAGAAGGCGAGCCCGTCGAACTGGTTGACGATGGGGCGGTAGGCCTCGCGCGAGGCGGAGGAGAAGCCGGCGAACACGACGTCCACCTTGTCCTGCTGCAGGACGCGGCGCATGAACTCCTGATAGCGGCGGTTGTCGGACTGCGTATCGTAGACGACCAGCTCGACCGGCCGGCCGGCGATGCCGCCGGCGTCGTTGATCTCCTTGGCGGCGAGCTCGATGGCGTGGACCTTGACCATGGTCGCGGCGGCGAAGTCGCCGGACTGGTCCTCGAGCACGCCGATCTTGATCGGGCCGTCCTGCGCGAGCGCCGGGGCGGCGCAGAGGCCCGCCGCGGCGGCCAGCGCCGCCGACGTCAGAAGGGCTTTGGAGTTCGTCTTCATCGCTTCCGTCTCCTGCTGGTTCGTCGTTGTCGTTCAGGCGTTGCGGGTGAACCCGGCCGTGCGCGGGGTCGGCCGCGCCCCGCCTCCGCGCGCGAGGTAGTCGCGGGCCATCTCGTCGACCGGGATGCGCCGCTGCATGGCTTCGGCGCGCAGGCGCTCGTAGGCGGCGTCCTGCTCGACGCCCTCGTCGATCACCATCCGCAGGATCGCGGCGGTGACGACGCGGCGCCCGGCGAGGCGCTGGCGCATCGCCTCCGCCTCCCGGATCAGGCGCTGGCGCTGCGCGTGCTCGTTTACGGCGAGGTAGACCGCGGTGAACACGCCGGAGCTGCGGACGGGCTTGAGGATGTGGCTGGCGCAGCGCCGCCGCACGACGCGCGCGAGGCGGCTGGGGGCCTCGTGGCCGATCAGCGCGATGGTCGGCGGCGCGTCGGCCCCGCCCTGCGCGCTCAGCGCCTCGATCTCGTCGTCGGCGTCGAAGAGGATCAGGTCGCATTCCGGCAGGGCGGCGCCGGCGAGCGCCGCGGGGTCGACCGCCTCGACGGAGAGGCCGAGCTTGCCGAGCACGCTCAGCAGCACGTCGCGGTTGGCGTCCTCCCGGTGCAGCACGAGGGCGCGGTAGCCGCGGAAGTTCTGGATGGCGGCGCGCTTCACGTCGCCGCCCGCAGGAAGCCGGGGCCGAGCTCGGCGGCGCCGCTGATGCGCCTTACCCATACGAGATAGGGGTCGGGCCGGACCGGTCGGGCCTCCTCGAACAGCAGCTCGAAGGTCCCCGCCGCGGTCGAGCGGCCGATGCGCGGGCGCATGCAGCAGTGCAGGTTGTCGGGGTCGACGCGCACGAGGCCCTGGGGCGCGGCGAAGCTGAGGCCGCGAAGCGCCTCGCGCACCGGGCCGAGCGCGCCGCCGCCGCAGGCCTCGACGGCGCCGGCCAGCAGGTGCACGGCGACGTAGCTCGCCTCGGCGTCGGCGCAGGCGAAGCCGAGGTCGGGATACTGGCGCGACCACGCCGCGGCGAAGCGCGCGTTCTCGGCGGAGGCGACCGACGAGAAGTAGACCGACGAGGACAGGTGGCCGTCCGCCGCGTCGCCGAGAAACGGCAGCTCGACCTCCGACAGGCTGCAGCTCGCGACCGGCATCTCGCGCGCCTGATCGACGCCTGCGTCGAGCGCGGCGCGGCGCAGCTTGCGGATGAAGGCGTAGCAGGACTCGCCGATCAGCGTGGTGAAGATGAAGTCGGGGCGGTCGCGCAGGATCTGGGCGACGAGGGCGTCGAAATCGGTCTCGCCCACGGGGAAGTAGCGCTCGCCCAGCACGGCGCCGCCGACCTCCATCAGCGCCTCGCGCAGGATGCGGTTGTTCTCCCACGCCCACACGTAATTGGAGCCGACGAACCAGCCGCGCGCGCCGTGGCGCGTCAGCAGGTGGCGCGCCAGCGGCACGACGTGCTGGTTGGGCGCGGCGCCGGTGTAGACGACGTTGTCGTTGGTCTCGAAGCCCTCGTAGTGGGAGGGATACCAGAGCATCGCGTCGTTCTTCTCGAAGAGCGGCAGCACCTCCTTGCGGCTGGAGGAGGTGTAGCAGCCGAAGACGTGGGAGACGCCCTCCTCGGTCAGCATCCGGCGCACGGCGTCGGAGTAGGCGGAAGTGACGCCGCCTGGGTCCATCGCGACCGGATCGAGCGCGACGGCGCGCGACGGGTCGGCGTTGACCTCGGCGACGGCGAGCTCCGCTCCGGCGCGCATGGCCCGGCCCACGGCGGCGTAGGAGCCGCTGCAGGAGAACAGGACGCCGACGCGGAGCTTCAGTCTGTCCATCGCCATCCAAAACAAAAAAGCCCCTTACGGCGACCTGTGGTCGCCAGTAAGAGGCTGTGTCGCCCGTCCGGCGCATCCGGACTATGTCGCGTCTCGCAAACCGTGGGCCTCGCTCTTGAGGCGCGTTCACCTTGGTTACCGGGGCCGGCGCAAGTCAAGTCCGTTCGCGCCGACGGCCTCGCAAGGAGCCAGACGGTCGAGGCCGCCCATGGATTAGGCGCCGCTCAAGCGGGAATGTTCATCTCAGGGGCGCCCGGGCGAGGCTTTTGCGCGTCTTCGCGGGGCGTCTCCGGAGGCTGCGCGCGCCCATCGCCGCGAAGACTCCGCTTGACGTTGCGTGAACCGCCGTGTGAGCCTCTGAGGAATAACGACTTTCGGCGGCCTCTCGCAGCGGGCCAGTCGGGTTCGCTTCGGGGGGGAACTATTGAAGATCGCCGCAGTGCGCGCGAGCGCGCACAGGATACCGACCGTCCTGCCCATCGTTGGAAAACCGGCCGGGGGGTCCGTCCGCGTCGTCTGCGAGGTCGAGACGGACGACGGCCTCGTCGGCGCCGGCATGACGGCGCGCTTCCTGCCGCACGGGGTGGTCGCCGTCATCGAGAAGCATCTCGCCCCGGCGGTGACGGGCCTCGACCCGCGCGACCTTGAGGCCATCCACGCCCGACTGCACGCGCTGACCTCAGAGCGCGGCCAGACTCTGGGGGTCAACACCGCGGCGGTCTCCGCGCTCGACCTCGCGCTGTGGGACCTGATCGGCAAGGCGCACGGGCGCACCGTCGCGCAGCTTCTCGGCGGCCGCGCCGACCATGCCGAATGCTACGTCACCTTCGGCTTCGGCGCCTTCGACCGCGACCAGCTCGTCGAGGTCGCGCGCAGCCTGGCCGCGGAGCAGGGCCACACCCGCTTCAAGATGCTCGTCGGCGTCGCGTCCAGCATCCGAGAGGACGCCGCGCGGGTGCGCCATGTGCGCGAGGCGCTGGGCGACGACGCGGTGCTGGCGATCGACGCGAACGAAAGCCTCTCGATCGATCAGGCGACGCGGCTGGCGCGCCTCGTCGAGGACTGCGACGTCGCCTGGTTCGAGGACCCGGTCTGGCGCAACGACCCGCGCGACATGGCGCGGCTGCGGCGCGCGACCTCCATTCCGCTGGCGGCGGGGCAGATGGACGGCCATTCGAGCCGCTTCCGGCAGTTCGTCGAGGCCGACGCCATCGACATCTTCCTGCCCAACAGCCTGTTCAACGGCGGCATGACCGAGACGCGGCGCGTCGCGGCGCTCGCCCAGATCTACGACAAGCCGCTCTCCGACGCCGGCGGCGGCGGTATCTACTGCCTGCACCACGTCGCGGGCTTCCGGAACGGGACGCTGGCGGAGACGCATCTCGGCGTCGAGCAGGTCGAGCGGCGCCTGTTCCGCGACGCGCCGGAGCCCTCCGGCGGCCGGATCGCCGTGCCGACCGGGCCGGGCTTCGGCGTGGTGCTCGACCGCGACGTCCTGAGAGACACGCTCATCGCCGACTAGACCGCCCCGAAGACGAACCCAGGGCGCGCAAGACGCCCGAGCCGGCCGACCGCATCGCGGGGCCGAACAGAGGAGGAAAGAAAATGCTGCACGCAACGCGCTTCATCGCCGCCGCGGCCTGCGCCGCAACCGTCGCCTTCGCCGGCTGGACCGGCGCGCAGGCGCAATCGCTCTCGCTGCGCATCTCCGGCGAGAACCCGATGACCGGCCTCGACCTGCGCATGGCCGAAAAGTTCGCCGAAGTCCTCAAGGAGAAGATGGGCGACGACCTCTCCTACGAGCTGTTCCACACCCAGGCGCTCGGCGACGAGCAGGTGCATCTGCAGATGATCCGCACCGGCCAGATCGACGTCTACCCGATGGGGTCGGACGCCGTGACGCTCGACCCGGCCTGGGCCGTCTTCGACATGCCGTTCCTGTTCTCGGACCGCGAGACCGTCTCGC
>CAYGUQ010000110.1:0-9956 GCA_964352995.1 uncultured Rhodobacterales bacterium | reverse complement strand
CGGCGAGCGGCCGGATGCGGTGATCCTGACCCGCGCCATCCTCGATGAACTCGCCGCAGGCGGCCGTGTCGACCCGACGAGCGTCCGCGACGTGGGGCGCGTGTCGACGGCCACGGCGACGCGCGAGGGGGCGCCCGCGCCCGACGTCTCGACCGCCGACGCGCTGCGCGCCGCGCTGCTGGCGGCGGACGCGATCTACGCGCCCGACACGGTCCGCTCCACTGCAGGCGTCCACTTCGCGGGCGTGCTCGACCGGCTCGGCGTGCGGGAGGCGGCGGCGCCGAAGCTGCGCGAGCATCCCAACGGGCAGACGGCGATGGCGGCGATGGCGGCGGGCGACGACGCCCGCCCGCTCGGCTGCACCCAGATCACGGAGATCCTCAACACCCCCGGCGTGCGCCCGCTCGGCGACCTGCCGCCGGGCTGCGAACTCGTCACGACCTACACCGCCGGCGTTCTGGCCGACGCCGCGCGGGCGGAGGCGGCGGCGAGGCTCGTCGCGATACTGACGGCGCCGGAGAACGCCGAGGCGCGCCGCAAGGCGGGCTTCGCGTGATCCCGCGGCGGACATGCCCGGGACCGGCGCGCCGGGCCTGCGGAGGAAGGAGCGCCAGGCCGGCCCGCTGAGGCCGGCGCGTCACCCAGGGCCGGGCCCCGCAAGCGGGCGAGAAGAACGGCCGAAAAAACAAGGAAGGGAGAAGAACCCATGAAGACAGCACTCAAGGCGGCCCTCGTCGCCGTCGCCGCCCTCGCAGCCGGCGCCGCGCTCGCCGAGACGGCGCTGACGACGCAGACGGCGCTGCCCACCCGGCACGCCCTTTCGCAGAGCTACATCAAGCATTTCGTCGAGCCGCTGAACGAGGCGGGCAAGGGCGTCTTGCAGATCAACCTGCTCGGCGGCCCCGAGGTGACGCCCGCCGACCGCGCGCCGCAGGCGATGCAGCGCGGCGTGATCGACATCCTGCACATCCCCGCCGCCTATGTCGCCGGGCTGGTGCCGCAGGCGCAGGCGATGATGCTGCAGAACCTCGGCATCGAGGAGCTGCGGGCCAACGGCGCCGTCGCGGCCTATGACGAGATCTTCGCCGACCGGCTCAACGCGCATCTGCTGGCGTGGTCGGAGACCGGGCCGGGCTCGGGCTACTACCTCTACACCAGGAAGATGCCGGCGATGAAGGACGGCGTCGTCGACTTCACCGGCCAGTCGATGCGCACCACGGGCGCCTATCGCCCGATACAGGAGGCGCTCGGCGCGACCACGGTGCAGATCCCCTCCGGCGACGTGCCGACCGGGCTTGAGCGCGGCGTGATCGACGGTTTCGGCTGGCCGACGGTGGGCCTCAAGTCCATCGGCCTCGCCTCGGCGGTGGAGTACCGCGTCGAGCCCGCCTTCTACCACCTCGCCAACGTCGTGCTGATCTCGCGCGACCGCTGGGAGGGCCTGTCGCAGGAGGCGCGCGACCTCGTCACCCGCGTCGCGCACGCGTACGAGGCGGCCTCGGTGCAGGAGATGATCGAGCGCAACGCCGATGACATCGCCGCCGCCGACGAAGCCGGCGTCGAGGCGATCCGCATGGAGGGCCCCGCCGCCGCGAAGTACCTCTCCATCGCCTCGGAGGCGATGTGGAGCCGCGTCGAGGACAAGGTCGGCGCCGACGAGGTGGGCCGCCTGCGCGGCTTCCTCTACCGGACCGAGTGAGCCCGATGCGCGACGGCGAAGGGGCGGCCGGCCCATGCTGAGAGCGCTCGGGAGAGCCTGGACCCTCCTGCTGATGGGCTGCGTCGCGCTTGCGGCGCTGCTCCTCCTGGCGGGGATCGGCCTTGTCGTGGTCGACGTCGTCACGCGCGCGAGCGGGCTGCGGCCGCCCGGCTACACGGTCGCGTTCGTGGAGTACATCCTGCTCTACTTCACGCTGCTCAGCGCGCCGTGGCTGGTGCGGATCAAGGGCCATGTCCTGACCGACATGCTCGTGGTCCGCATGCCGGCGACGCTGCGGCTGGTCTGCGCGAAGGGCGTCTATCTCGTATGCATCGCCGTCTCGCTCGTCTTCGCCGTCCAGGGCTGGCTGCTGTTCGAGGAGGGGGTGCGCTTCGGCTATGTCGACGAGCGCTCGGTCGATATTCCCTACTGGGCGCTTTACGTGCTGTTTCCGCTGTGCTTCTCGATGATCGCGGTGGAGTTCGCGCGCTATCTGTTCGGCTTCGACTCGCTCTACGCGCGCGACAAGCCCGTCGAGGCGATCTGAGCGATGGAGTGGTGGTGGGCGCTATCGCTGCTGCTGTCGCTCGTGATCGGCTTCATGGTGCTCGGCATGCCGGTCGCCTTCGCCTTCATGGCGACGAACCTGATCGGCGCACTGGTGTTCATCGGCGGTTCGACGGCGCTGATCCAGGTGGTCGACAACTCCACCTCGCTGATCACGCGGTTCCAGCTCGCGCCGGTGCCGTTCTTCATCTTCATGGGTTCGCTGTTCTTCTACTCCGGGCTCGCCAACCGCGTGTTCGACGCGCTCGACAAGATCCTCGGCCGAATGCCCGGACGGCTCTGCTACCTCACCGTCGCGGGCGGCACGGCGTTCTCGACGCTCACCGGCTCGAGCATGGCGAACACCGCGATGCTGGGCTCACTGATGGTGCCGGAGATGCGCCGGCGCGGCTATCACTGGAAGATGGCGCTGGGGCCCATCCTCGGCACCGGCGGGCTCGCCATGATCATCCCGCCCTCGACGCTGGGGGTGCTGCTGGCCTCGCTGGCGGGGATGGACGTCGGCCGGTTTCTCATCGCGGGCATCGTTCCCGGCTTCCTGCTGGCGCTGCTCTACACCGCGCTGATCACCGCGCAGATCCGCCTCAACCCCGACGCCACGCCGCAATACGACATCGAGCGGGTCGGCCGGCGCGAGATGCTGCGGCTGGCGCTGATCAACATCGCGCCCATGGGCCTCGTGGTGATGATGGTGATCGGGCTGATCATCTTCGGCATCGCCACGCCCACCGAATCCGCCGCCTTCGGCGTGCTGGGCGTGCTGATCCTGACGGTCGCGTTCCGCATGTTCTCGCTGGAGGTGATCCGGAAATCCGTGCTGGCGACGCTGAAGGTCGCCGGCATGGTGTTCTTCATCATCCTCAACTCCAGCATCTTCAGCCAGCTGCTCGCCTTCTCCGGCGCCAGCTCCGGGATGCTCGCCTTCGCGACCTCGTTCGACGTGCCGAACTGGACCGTGCTGGCGCTGATCTTCTGCTCGCTGATCCTGCTCGGCATGTTCATGGACCCGGTGTCGATGATGCTGATCACGATCCCGATCTTTTTCCCGCTGATCGAGCGGCTGGGGATCGATCCGCTGTGGTTCGGCCTGTTCATGCTGATCGCGCTGGAGATGAGCCAGACGACGCCGCCCTTCGGCCTGCTGCTGTTCGTGATGCTGGGGGTGGCGCCGGAGGGCACGACGCTGCGTCAGGTCGCGGTCGCGGCGGCGCCGTTTCTCGGCTGCGACGCCGTGCTGATCCTGCTCATGGCGCTGTTTCCGGGGATCGTGCTGTTCCTGCCGGGATTGATGTAGCGCAGGCCGCCTCAGGTGGCCGCGATGGCGACGCCGGCCATCACGACCAGCCCGCCCAGCAACTCCCTCGGCGAGACGTCCTCGCCGAGCGCGATGAACGAGACGCCGGCGATCATCAGGCACTCGACGCCGAGGACCGCGACGTAGATCAGCGACAGGCGCTCGATGCGCAGCGCCTCCACCTCGCACCAAGCCCCCAGCGCCATTGCGCCGGCGATCAGCGCCGCCATGGCGACGGGCGGGACGGCGCCCCAGAACTTCATCAGGATCATGGCGCCGGCGTAGAACGCGGCGGCGCCGAGGACGAGAATTGCGAGCTCCATGCGCCGCCGCCTCCCTGCGGCGGGAGCGATCGGCGCATCTGACGTGCAAGCTTCCAGCATGACCGCGCTCCGGACGACTTCATGCCGATAGGTTAACCCTGCATCGGGCCGGGACGTGTGACCGGCGACACAGGTCGCGCGTCCGCGCGACGCGCCGCAAAGGGGAGCGCGCCGGCCCGTCGCCGATCAGACGCGGGCGCGACCGCCGGCGGCGCGCAGCGCGGCGGCGCAGAGCGCCGTAGCAAGCAGCAGGGCCGCGGGCGGCGCGGGGACCGGCGCGAAGCCTTCGCCCTGCCCGACGACCGCCGCGCCGAGGATGTTGGGCGCGGGCGGCAGATAGATGAACGGGTCGTCGCCGCAGTCCGCTACGCCGGTCGCGCCGTCCATGCCGAAGGCCACCGAGATCGGCCCCGCGACGAGAAGCTCCATGACCTGCGTCGCGCCGACGGCGGTCGAGACGTCGAGGCCGCAGCTGACGATGTTGGACGCGGTGAACTGCGCCTCGGAGGTCGTCCAGCCGGTCGGGTCGTCGGAGCCGTTGCGGTCGATCTTCCGCAGCGTCGCCCCGCTCTCGGCGTCGAGAAACGAGACGCGCAAGCCCGCGCCGGCCCATGTGCCGCCGTCCTCGGAGGTCAGCGAAAGCTCGCCGGCGTAGCCGAAGCGCACCGGCTGCACGAAGCTCTCGTCGCCGGGCGGGAAGGGCCGGAGGTCCGCGTCGACGGCGACGCCGGCCACCGCCGCGTCGGAGCGCCGGTAGGGGCCGCCGGAGAGGCTGAGCCGTCCGGTCGCCTCGGCGAGGCTCAGACTGCCGGGGTCGCCGGGATCGAAGGTCGCCTCGCCGGCTGCGGGGCCGTCCGCGCGCAGGATGTCGAAGGTCGGCAGCTCGCCCGTGAAGGGAACGAAGGCCTGCCCGAGATAGGCGAAGACCGAGAGATCGATGGCGTAGGAGGCGGCGTGGGCGCCGGGCGGGAGCAGAAGGGCGATGGCGGCGAATGCGCTGGCGGGCTTCATGGGGCGTCTCCTGCGGTTGCGTCGTCGGGAGGCTCGCTCAACCGCAGGGCGGGCGCCTTGCGTCGCGTCAAACCGCTTCAGACGTGCTGGCCGCCGTTGATCTCGATCTCGACGCCGGTGACGTAGCTGCTCGCGTCGGTGCAGAGGTAGTAGATCGTCCGCGCGACCTCCTCGGGCTTGCCGAGGCGGCGCAGCGGCAGGCTCTCGGCGAGCTTGTCGGTGCCGGGCGAGAGGATCGCCGTCTCGATCTCGCCGGGCGCGATGGCGTTCACCCGCACGCCGTGGGGGCCGAAATCATGCGCCATCTCGCGGGTCAGCGCCGCAAGCGCGGCCTTGGAGGTGGAGTAGGCCGCCCCGGCGAAGGGGTGCACGCGCGCGCCGGCGATGGAGGTGACGTTGACGATCGCCCCCTGCGCCGCGACCAGCTCCTTGAACAGCCCCCTCGCCAGCACGACGCTGGAGAAGAAGTTCACGTGGAACACCCGCCCCCAGTCGCGCAGGTCGGTGTCGAGCGTGTTCAGCCGCGACCCGCCCTCGCCCTTCGGCGAGATGCCCGCGTTGTTGACCAGCGCGTGCAGCTTGCCGTCCGGCAGCCGGGCGCGGATCTCGGCGACCGCCTTCATGGTGTTGTCGGGGCTGGCGAGGTCGACCTGGATGTGGTCCTCCTCGCCGGCCTCCCAGGGGCAGTCCTCGGGGAAGGGCTGGCGCGAGCAGGAGATGACGCGCCATCCCGCCGAGGAGAAGCGCTTCACCGTCGCATGGCCGATGCCGCGGCTCGCGCCGGTGAGCAGCAGGGTCTTGCGTTCGCTGTCTGGCATGGGGCGCGGCTCCGATGGATGATGGCGAGCCTTAGCACGGGCGGGCGCGGCTTGGGCAGGGCCTAGGTCCCGAACGCGCTTGAGTCCGCAGGCGGCGGCGTGCGGCCGCGTCGCCGCCTTGTCGCCCATGCGGCGAGGCAGGCCCATGGCGCGAGGGCCAGCGCGCTCGCCAGCAGCGCGCGCGGCCCCTCGCGCAGGACCCAGCCCGAGGCATGGCGCAGGCTGCTCTCGCGCAAGGCGCGGGTTTCGATGTCGAGATGCAGGGTGACGCGCGGCATGGGGTTGGGCTGGAACATCGCGCTGACGATGCTGCTGGCGAGCACCGCGCGCCCGTCTTCGACCGCCACGCTGTCGAAAACGAGAAAGGCCGTCGGCGCGACGCAGCGGGGGTCGAGATCGCAGTGCAGTTCGCCCGAACTCGGCCAGCGCCCTTCGCGCCGATGAAACGCCGCGACCTCGTCGGCGGTCTCTATCATCTGCGCCTCCTCGTACCGCACCCGCTCGGCCCATTCGGGCGCGCTCATGACGGTCTGGATTGAGCGGAATGAAAGATAGCCGGTCACGAGCGTCCAGAGCAGCGCAAGCACGAGACCTGTCGCGATGCCGACGACCGCCACGACACAGTCGAGGAACGCTTCCAGATCGAACGCCGCCTTGCGTGTCGTCGGCTCGCCGCCGGTCAGGGGTTCAGGCGGGTGATCGTCCATTCCGGGCTCTCCACGTTCTCGCGCGTCCAGCGGAAGCGGTCGTGCATGCGGAAGGCGCCGTCGGCCCAGAACTCGATCTCCAGCGGACGGATGCGGAAGCCGCCCCAGTGCTCGGGCCTCGGCGGCCGGGCGGGGTGGCGCGCGGCGACCTTCGCGGCCTCGGCCACCAGCGCGGCGCGGCTGGCCAGCGGGCGCGACTGCTTCGACGCCCAGGCGCCGATCCGGCTCTGGTAGGCGCGGGAGTTGTAGTAGGCGTCGGCCGTGGCGGCGTCGACCTTCTCGACCGGGCCGCGGGCGCGAAGCTGCCGCCGCAGGCTCTTCCAGTGCATCGTGAAGGCGGCCTGGGGGTTGGCCCGCAACTCCTCGCCCTTGGCGCTCTCGAAATTGGTGTAGAACACGAAGCCGCCGCCCGGGCTTGCGCCCTCGATGTCCTTGAGCAGCACCATGCGCACGTTGGGCAGGCCGTCGGCGCCGCAGGTCGCCAGCGCGATGGCGTTGGCGTCCTCCGGCTCGGCGGCCTCCGCCTGCGCGAGCCACGAGCGGGCGAGGGCGAAGGGGTCCTCCCCGATGAAGATCGCGCTCTCGTCCTGCGCCATGCGGCCGCTCCCGTTGCTCAATCGCGCCCTGACATAGCGCCGTCGGGCCGCGGGATCGAGGGGCGGCGTCGTCGATCCTCGCGCCGGCCCTTCGTCCCCTCCCTAGCCCCGGCCTCGCCCGCGCGGCGCCGGAAAGGGTGCGCCCGCGCTTTGGCGCGCGGAGCGGGCGGCGCTCAGTCCCGGCGCGCCGGGCCCGGCCGGTTGCGGCGCGTCGGCGCCGGCGGGCCTCGCGGGCGACGCGAACGCCGCGCCCGCTGCGCGCCGCGGCCCCGACCGGGGCGCGGCGAACGGCTTGAAGGGGCGCTGAACTTCCCCTAAAGCCCGCTCTAATTCGTGGGTCGGAGGTGGGACATGGGCGATCTGATGGCGGGCCGGCGCGGGCTCGTAATGGGTGTCGCCAACGACAAGTCGATCGCCTGGGGCATCGCGAGGGCGTGCGCCGCGCAGGGGGCCGAACTGGGCTTCACCTATCAGGGCGACGCGCTCAAGAAGCGCGTCGAGCCGCTCGCCGCCAGCGTCGGCTCGGAGCTCGTGCTCCCCTGCGACGTGACCGACATGGCCTCGGTCGACGCCGCCTTCGCGGCGGTGGCCGAGAAATGGGGGCGGCTCGACTTCCTCGTGCACGCCATCGCCTACGCCGACAAGAACGAGCTCAAGGGCCGCTACGTCGACACCTCGCTCGACAACTTCCTGCTGTCGATGAACGTCTCGTGCTACAGCTTCACCGCCGTCGCCCAGCGCGCGGAGAAGCTGATGACCGAAGGCGGCTCGATGGTCACGCTGACCTATTACGGCGCCGAGCGCGTGATGCCTCACTACAACGTGATGGGCGTCGCGAAGGCGGCGCTTGAGGCGTCGGTGCGCTACATGGCGATGGATCTCGGGCCGAAGAACATCCGCGTCAACAGCCTATCGGCGGGGCCGATCAAGACGCTGGCGGCCTCGGGCATCGGCGATTTCCGCTACATCCTCAAGTGGAACGAGCTGAACTCGCCGCTGCGCCGCAACGTCACGCAGGACGACGTCGGCAAGGCGGGCCTCTACCTGCTGAGCGACCTCGCCTCCGGCGTCACCGGCGAGTGCCATCACGTCGACTGCGGCTATCACGTCGTCGGCATGAAGGCCGAGGACGCGCCGGACATCGACGTCGCGCGGGACAAGGGCTGAGACGATGAGCGGCGCCGCGCCATACGAGAAGGGCTTCCACATCTCGTGGGATCAGGTCCACCGCGACAGCAAGGCGCTGGCGTGGCGGCTCGACCATCAGGGGCCGGGCGCCGGCGGCGAGTGGCGCGCGGTGGTGGCGATCACGCGCGGCGGGCTGGTGCCGGCGGCGATCGTGGCGCGCGAGCTCAACATCCGCGTGATCGACACGATCAGCGTGAAGTCCTACGACCACAAGAACCAGATCGAGGCGCAGGTGCTGAAGGCGCCGGACGCGACGCTGGTGGGCGACGGCGACGGCATCCTCGTGATCGACGACCTTGTCGACACCGGCCGGACGCTGGAGGTGGTGCGCGCCCGCTACCCGCGCGCGCATTTCGCGACGGTCTACGCCAAGCCCAAGGGCCGGCCGCTGGTCGACACCTTCATCACCGAGGTCAGCCAGGACACGTGGATCTATTTCCCGTGGGACATGGCGATGCAGTATGTGGAGCCCCTGCGCGGCACGAGTTGACGCGCGCCGCGACGGCGCAGGGGCGGGAGGACCGCCGATGACGCGCCCCGACGATGCGCGGCCGAAGGACGCCCGTCCTGCGCCCTTGATGAGCATCGGCGAGGCCGCCGCCGCCAGCGGCGTGCCGGCCAAGACGATCCGCTACTACGAGGAGATCGGGCTGCTGGCGCCGAAGCGCGGCGCCAACGGCTACCGCGCCTTCTCCGGGGGCGACGTGCGCCGACTGGCCTTCATCGGGCGCGCGCGGTCGCTCGGCTTCTCCATCGAGGACTGCCGGGCGCTGGCCTCGCTCTACGCCGACCGCCGCCGCGCCAGCGCCGACGTCAAGCGCATCGCCGAGGACCATATCGCCCGCATCGGCGCGCGCATCGCGGCGCTGGAGACGATGCGCTCGAGCCTCCAGGATCTCTCGCGCCGCTGCCATGGCGACGACCGGCCGGACTGCCCGATCCTTGAAGAGCTTGCGAGCGACGGCCCCGGCGAAAGCGCGCGCGACGCCTGAGCGGCTTGCCTTGCGCCTCCGGCGCCTTTCCATTAGCGCCGCAGGCGGCTGGACCGGGGAGGGCGCGATGGGGACGAGAAGCATGGCTTCGACGGCGCTGGGCGTGGCGACGGCCGGGGCGCTTTCGGGCGCGGCGGGCTTCTCCGCCGTCGCCCAGACGCCGCTGACTTTGGAGCTCAACCGGCTTGAGACCGTGGACGGCGGCTGCCGCGTCGACCTCGTCGTCGAGGCCGGGCCGGAGACCGTGGACGTGCTGACGCTCGATCTGGTGCTGTTCAATCCCGCCGGGCTGATCCTGCGCCGGCTGGCGGTCGAGGCGGGCCCGGCGCCGGCCGGCAAGCGCCGCGTGCGGGCGTTCCTCGCCGAGGGGCTGTCCTGCGACTCGATCGGCTCCGCGCTGGTCAACGGCGTCATCGCCTGCGAGGTCGGCGGCGCGCCGGTCGCCGACTGCGAGCGCGGCATCGCGACGCGCTCGCGCCTGCCGACGGCGCTGGTGAACTGATCGTGGAGCGGCTGGTCGAGGCGATGGGGTCCACCGGCGCGCTGCTGGCGCGCGGCGGTCCGGTGGCGTGGCTGCTGGCCGCGCTCTCCATCGTCGCGGCGACGGTGGCGCTGGCGAAGCTGTGGCAGTTCGCGGTGGTCCGGCCGGCCGACCCCGCGCCGCGCCGCGCCGCGCTGCTGTGGCGGTCGGGCCGCCGCGTCGAGGCGGAGGCCGCGCTCGCGGACGCGCGCAGCCCGGCCGCGGCGGGGCTCGCCTGCGC